>JBBSDD010000073.1:0-9423 GCA_038249755.1 Flavobacteriales bacterium
GTCATAATGCTGGCCGGTGTGCACAATCACTTCTTCAATTTGGGAACTGAAGTGATTGCGGATCGCTCTGCTGATGGCAGCGGCTTTGATAAATTGGGGCCTGGCGCCAATGATGGTGAGTATTTTAATCATTTCGTTTGCTGTTTTGAACTGGATGCAGCTGAAATCACCTGATCAAATAGATTTGTATATTTCCGGCTTAGATTCGCCATCGAATATCGCTCAATATTTTCTGATTGAATGTTGTTTCTGTTTACCAGGAAGCGATCAAACATTTCGAGTACACTGGATTTTATTTTCGCGGTGTCGTCAAAGTTGCAGCAATAGCCAGCTTTGCATGTATCAATTATTTCAGCAGCATCCCCGTTTTCAGGACCTATCATCAATATCGGACGCCTGGATTTCAGGTATTCAAAAAGTTTCCCGGTGATTACAAATTCGGCATTGTGAATCCTGTCAATGGGCAAAAGCAATACCTGGGCGGACTCCTGAAATGCCTTTGCCTGCTCATGTGGCACAAAATCTATCTTGTTTAGATATGTATCCAATCCAAAATGGCTGATGGATTCCAAAATGTTTGTCGCTACATTTCCTACGAGTTTTATCTCCAGGTTTTGAGCGAAAGATTTATGCCCGGTTACCAGGGCTGCAAGCACTTTCCAAAGATCATCACAGTTTCTTTTGTACAGAAAACTTCCGATGTGTGCGATCGTAAACTTTTTATCCAGGATTAAACCTTCCGGTGATGCCGGCACACCTTCATATCCATTCCAGATAATGATGGAATCGATGTTGTATTTTGACTTAAATTCTTCGTACATCGTGCGCCCCACCAAGACAACCTTGTCGGAATTACGCAGCACAGATTCTTCAAGTCTTGCGTGCTTGGCTCTGGCTTTTTTTGTCAGAAACATTTCATCCAGATAGTCCATTGAAGTCCATGGATCCCTGAAGTCACTTATCCAGGGAGTGTCAAATTCCTTTTTAAGTTGTTTGGCAATCAGATGCATGGAGTGAGGAGGGCCTGTAGATACAATGATGTCAAACTTTTCTTTTCGGAGCTGTTGCCTCAGGAAGCGGATGGATGGCTTTATCCATAAAAATCGTGCATCCGGGATAAATACATTTCCCCGAACATACCACAGAAATTTTTGCACCAGCGATTTAGAATTCCCTCCTTGTTGTTGGTTTTTATACAGCAGAGTTGATTTGGATTTTTTCCAGAACAATAGTTTGCTGATCCATGCATTCGGTTCCGGCACTTCGGTTTTCCATTCCCTTACAGAGGAGGGCACTTTGCTCAGGAGTTGCTCATCCCTGACCGGATAGCTGGCATTTTTCGCAGTATATACCACCACTTCCCAACCGATCTGGTCCAGATGATTTACAAATCGAAGCCAACGCTGTACACCAATCCCTCCTGAAGGTGGCCAGTAAAAGGTGAGAATAAGAATCTATTTTTTCTGCATCAAACTCTAACTGAAAAATAAAGTGAGGCTGTCGTATGAATTACGATACGTGATTTCATATGATCATCAGATTAACTGCCAGAATTTGGCTTTATACAGTCCCACGTCCAAATAGCGGCGCGGATTTAATACGCTGATCGCAAAAGTATAAACTTTGTGTATAAAGTAGCAGAATTGTATGGTATGAATGCCCCTATTTTCAACCAACGTATTATCCAGAAATTTCCTGTAATAGTTTTTTTATGCCTCCAGGCTGACGTAGTAATATTATTGTCTTTCTGATTTTCTGTTTTTCTGTATGATCGATCACGAATTGGTACATCGTAAATATAAATCCGAATACGAGCAAACTCTTAACAATCAATCGTATTAATATCGAATACGAATTGAAATAATATCCAATCAAAATAAACAAAGCACAACCGAATAAAAGCCCGAAAATCCTCTTGAATTCATAGCTGACCTGGAATTTCTTTTGCGCAATCCGGTAAGTGATGATTCCCATGATAATATAGCTTATCCCGGTGGCCACAATGGCTCCGTACATCCCCCAGATGGGGATCAATAGGAAGTTAACCGCGATCGTAATGCCCGCTCCAATTCCAGTAATCATCGCATCGTATTTGGTCTTTTTGGTGAGGTAGAAAACGAAAGCCATATAAAATTGCAAAGCCTTGAATATGAACGTGAATCCAATAAATGGCACCAGGATTACCGCAAACCAAAATTCCGGCGCATCGCTGCTGATTACTTTGATCAGTTCTTTGCTGAAAATCGAAACACCCAGCGTTAGAAGCACGATGATGCCAATGAAATAGGTGAACATCTTGCTGAAAAAGCGATCGAAATTGGCGTCATTAAACTTTTTAAAAGCGATGGGCAGAAAACCGAGTGTAAAGCTCCCGATCACCAGCAGATTGGCAATGCTCCCGATTTTGTAAGCAACACTGTAAATACCGACATCTGCGAATTCACCGTAATATTTGATGATAAACCGATCGCTGATGGTGAGGGCAATTCCGGCGATCGTGCTAAATACCAGGGGTGCTCCGTATCGATAAATTGATTTTGCTGCAACTTTATCAAAACGGGCCACGATGTTCCGGAGTTGAAATGGAATGGTGGCGAGCCACATGAGCGCGTTGCCGAGAAAGATGCCCAAAACCGCTCCCAATACGCCCATTTCTCGGATGATGATGAAGTAACTCACAAAGCCCAACATGCCCAGAAGTTTCACCAGAAAAAAGAGCAGGTACTTGGTAGATTGCTCTTTAAGCCGCATCAATTGCAAGGGCAAAATTCCCAGAATTTCAACCCCGATCGAGCAAAATAAGAGGATAAAGTAAAGCCTGTAATCGGGCGTGTCAAACATGACCTCACTGAAAATTCCACTCAGCGGCAGGGATATGAGAATGAACAAAGTCACCACACCCAACAGCATCATCCATCCGGTAAAATAGATTTGATTTTGGCGGCTTATCGTGGATTCCTCGCTGCCAAATCGAAGGATGGAGGCAGGGATGTGAAAAGAAATAACACCTACAAAGAGCTGTGCGATGATTTCCAGCATCACCAGGATGCCATAATCATTTGCAGAAAGCTCGGAAGTGTAAATGGGCAAAAGGATAAGACCCGTTGCCTTAATCAATACATTGCTGATGCCGTAAATGGCGGTTTGCTTGAACGTGTGGCGCAGATCCTTAATCATTCCAGCGCAGGTGAGGGTGTATCACATTCGTGCGCGTAAATGCAGGGATGGCCTGTCTGCAGTCGGATATTGCATTTGCAGCGATTTGCATCATATGGAAGAAAAACGATCATGCTTTAATTCCGATAAATGAACGAAACTTCTTCAAAACTCATTGAAACAGCAAATATTTCATAACCCCGAAGTCGCATTTTTTCGACGATATGTTTAGATCGGAATTCCGTCGGGTCAAATAACCTGTCATGAAACTCCACCAGAATCTGTTTCACAGGAATCCCGGCATCAATCACGTTTTCCAAAACTTCATATTCTGAACCTTCGATATCCATTTTCACGACATCAATCGCTGTATGGCCAAGTTCGGAAGTGATATCGGTAAAGGATTTCATTTGTACCGTTATTTTGTTTTTTTCGTCCACCGCATCCGTATTCACAAGGCTTCCCGACACCCCACGGCTATCTGCGGGAAGGAAGAATTCCTGTATACCCGTTTCGGGTGCAATACCGTATTGAAAAAATTTGAATTTCTCACTGATGCGCTTGCTGCCGATGTAATTGATGGATTTTGGCGTGGGGTCGAAGCCAAAAACCTTGCACTTGTGGTTGCGGATGCAGGCCAGGTCAAAAGTGATGTCTTTGCCAATCCCGAAAGAGTAAACGATGGAATTTTGGTTCAGGAGGGACGGGTTGATATAAAATCCACCATAACTGCTGCCATACCATTTATGGTTACAATCAATTTTTTTTTGAAGGTGGGCTACCATCGTTTTGTCGGTAGAATAATGGAGCTGTATTTTCCTTACCAGAGATAGGGTATTCAACCTCCAAAAATTCAATTGCGCTTTGATCACTTTTATCATATTTCCTTGATGGTCAGTTTTTATCCAAAAACGTTAAATCGCTTTTTCACAAACCCGGATCCTGCAAAAGTGGTTAGATAGTAAAGCAATGTTACAAGGTTCCATCTGGACCGCATAAAATAGAACCTGGCTTTTTTCATATTTCCCATCAGGTAATAATAGCGTGCCCGGCTGCCATGTATTTTGCGATAAGCCAAACTTACCTCGCGGGGGTATAGGTTTTCATACGACTCTATTTGCATCAGCGAGTAATAGAAATCTTTGATCCGATAAGCTTCATTCAGAGATAAATTCTGATCGGTGACAAAACGGGTGTACAAGGAGTCGCACACTTCTATGGATTCCTGCTGATGAAACATTCTCAAAATCCAGTCAAAATCAACCATGCCAAAATGTTCCTCAAACAGGATGTGTTTTAATTCCTTTCTGAAAATGATGGAACCGAGGTAGGTATTTTGTCCGTCGAGCGATTTGGTTAATCTTTTCAGAAATGTTTCATTTTTCGAAAAAAACAGGTGGGAGGCATCAGATGAATTTTTTCGGACAATTTTTTTATTCTTTACCTCATCCACAAGGGTATATCCGGAAGTGACAATTGGTGCTTTTTCTAAATAAGGAAGCAGCGACACAAGGCGGTGATTCTCCCAACTATCGTCGTGATCGGCGATACATATATAATCGCCCGATGCGACATTCAATCCAATATTTCTGCCTGTATTGGGTCCTCCGGAATTTCGTTCTGTTCTGAATCTCGAAACGGCTGATTTGCCAAGTATATCCCACGTTTGATCCGTCGAGCAATCATCCACCACAACCACTTCCAATTCGAATATGGAGTGAACACCCCTTTGATTCAGAATGGTCTGCAGGGTGTTTTCTAATGTGCCGGCTGAATTGTACGTAGTAAGAATGACGGATACTTTCTTCATTTTGAATCTTAAACTACCTATCGCAAAAAAGAAAATTCATATGCACCCGGGATATCAGTGCCCAAAGATAAATAAATAGGGTTGGGGCGGGTTTGATATGACATACAAGAATTATCAGTCGGTTTGTGCTGCTTTTTACTGAGATTCACCCGGCTGGAATCCCCGGATGTAAATTGATTTGATTCCAATAAGAATTTCAAGCCGGGAAAAATACAAACGCCAAAAAGCCCTGACATATACAGGGCTTTTTGCTCAAATAAATTTCAATTTTGATGAAAATTCAGATGGTCTCTTTTATCGTTGAGCTGTATCCAACCAGCTTTAGCGACAGCTTAAGAATGATTTAAAAACTTGCAGGTTTCAAAGCGCTCCTTGTTAATTTCCGATAACCCTTACGTGCTTAATTTTGTTTTGGTTTCCCGAAAATCAGCTTTTCGCGGATTCTTCTGATCGCCCGATTTTAGGTATTGTGATAAGGTTCATTGCGCAGTATCGTAAAACCGCGATAGAGTTGTTCCACCAGAAAAAGCCTGACCATCTGATGCGAAAATGTCATTTTCGACAGGGATAATTTTTCTGGAACAGCCGCGTATACTTCTTTGCTGAAGCCATATGCCCCTCCAATGATAAATACCACGCGCTTCACCCCCGACACCGAAATCTTTTCCAGTTGGGCCGCAAAGCCCTCGCTCGTGTAAAAAGTGCCCGCCTCATCAAGCAGTATACATCTGTCTGCCGCAGTGATTTTTGTCAGAATGGCTTCTCCCTCCGCTTTTTTACGGTCGGGTCCGAAGAGTTTTTTCCAGGATTTTTGCTCGGCTATCACCTCTATCGTCACTTGTCCGTAGTGTTGTAACCGCTGCATGTACAATTCAATACCTATTTGCAGATAGGGTACATCCGTTTTGCCGACACATAAAATCACTATCTTCATGCCGGAAAGATAGAAAAGCCATTGCGAATCTGCGTTTTTCGCGATAAGTGATGGCAGGATTCTTGCTAATATGCACCAAAACCAAATATCCTGATGAGAATTTTCTCTGCTCTTTTTTTCATCCTCTTTGCATCAACAATTTCATTTGCCCAGACGGCAGAAAAGGAGGCCATTTCCACCGCCATTCGTGAGGGTAATTCTAAAACCCTCGGCAATTATCTGATAGCCAGTGTAGATCTCACCGTTGAAAATGTCGAGGACGTTTACAGCAAAGATCAGGCAGAAGTGATTCTGGCGCGATTTTTTGCCCAAAACAAACCCACAGGATTTACCATCAAACATGAAGGCAAGTCCAAACTTGACGACTATTATTACATCGGCGACCTCCAAACGGCCACATCAAAATATCGACTTACCTTTTTTCTGAAAAAGGATGGGACTACATTTAGGGTGAAGCAGTTGCGGATTGAAGCCGGCAATTAATCAAACTTCTTTCCCCGTGAGTCGGGCGAAAATTTCAAACTGATCTTTTATGAAATACTTCCGGTCAAACCGCTCCCTGCCTTGCAAGGAAGCCTCCGAAAATCTTTGGAGTTTGGCGCGGTCGTTCTGCAGATCGGTCATAGCTTGCACCAAACGGGAGGTTTTATAATCATCGAGCATGATCCCGTCCACCTCGTGGCGCACCACTTCCCGACAGCCGCGGCTGTTTACAGTCACCACCGGAACGCCCATGGCCAGTGATTCCATCAGGTTTACTGGCAAACCTTCCCGCTCCGAAGGAAATACATTCAGATCGGCGACGGCCAGATAATCTTCCACATTTTCGCGCCAACCCACCCGGATAATGGCCGGATCGTTTTTCAACGCCTTCTCGTACTGTGGCTTGAGAGACTTCGGATGTATTCTGTCTTTTTCACCGACAAGCAATAATTTTGAATGGGGATGGGTTTTTTTGACTTCGACAAAAGCCCTAACCACCCTGTCAAAACCTTTGAAGTGGGTCTGACGCCCAATGAAAATGTACACAAAGTCCGTTTCCAGAATTCCAAGTTCCAACCGGATTTTCTGAGCAACTTCCGGAGCAACATTCGATCGATCAAAGCGCTGCAGGTCGCAACCCATCCCAAAAGAATTCAGCACCCGCACCGCAGCTTTGGGCGCATTGCGTTGGAGATAAGCGCGGTCGTCCTGCGTAAGCACGTACACCTCGTCCACATGCTCCGCACTCCATTTTTCTGCTTTGGCAATCATGGCTCTGCGCCATCCGGTGATCAGCGGGGAACCCAGCCCGTGAATGGTCCCGGTGGTGGGTGGCCAATCTTTTTCGCGTGCCAGCATGGCGGTAAAGATGGCAGCCGAAAAATGCACATTGACAATGTCGGGCTTGAGTTCTTTGACCAGTTTGCGCACCTGACGGGCCGCTGTGTAATGTCGGATGGGATCAATAGCCCGTGGAAAATCGATGTCGTGTACTTTGCAGTGGATGTCCCTGCGATATGCCGAAATACGTGCGATGTGCTTTCTGGAAGTGGCGAGATGCACCGCGTGTCCGCGTTTGTTCAGGGCATCAATCAATTCTTCCAGGAAAGTGAAATAATTGGTAATGGATGGAATGATGAACAATAACTTCATGCCAAGTGGCGCCCTGTAATATTCTTTTCAGCTCAGGCAAATATACAAGGTATGCGTTATCCTGCGATGTGCCGAATGTTAAGAGTGTTGCAAAATTTTGAGTTTACCCGCATTTATGCGTTCGAAAGCAGGCAGGAAGGGCTTTCGCCAAAAATTATCTCAGGCTGAGTTTATCACCGGGTTTCACCTCATAATCTTTGGGCAATCCCGATTTTTTCAAAATTCTGGACATTTTTACACCATACTCCTGAGATACATCGCGTAGGGTTTCTCCCTCAGTTACCACATGTGTTTCGGCGGTGGCGGCTTTGTTGCGTTTGGGCTGGATGTAAATTTTGGTGCCGGATGGAATGGTTTCACCTTTTTCCAGATCGTTGTATTTGCCTACCTGCCACTGTCCGAGGCTCAGTTGTTTGCCAAGCGATTCGCTCGTTTCGGTTCTCTTGGTTATCACATATTGGATGCGGTTATCGCTCAGATACACTTCCGTGCCACGGTTGAGGTTGATCACAATTTCTTCGGGGCTGCGGCGATTGGATTTCTCCGGCTGTGTTTTTTGCGGTTTGTAATTTTTGCCTCCGGTATCGTAAACAGTCAAATTATTTTCTTCGATAATTCTGATCAGCAATTCCGGATATTTTGGATTGGTGGCATAGCCGGCCTTTTTCAAACCGTGTGACCATGACTTGTAGTCGGTGATTTTATAGTCAAACAAAAATGCATAACGGGTCTTTTTCAGGAAAATACTGTGATCCTCAAAACTTTCCTTCGCGGTTTTGTACTTTCGGAAACACTCGTTTCGCGCATCGTCGTCGTGGTAAATTTTCTGCCCTTGCCAGTCATGGCATTTAATTCCGAAATGGTTGTTTGCTTCCCGGGCCAACCGGCTGTTGCCATCTCCACTCTCAAGTATTCCCTGGGCGAGGGTGATGCTGGCAGGTACGCCGTGTTCCTGCATTTGTTTAATGGCTTCATCTTTCCAGGTGGAAATATAATCCGCCCGGGTAAATTTCTTTACAGGGTCCCCTTCGGCGAAAGCCACAACGGGCAGGAGCAAAGCGATAAAAAGCAGACGTAGTGGCGTTCTAAACATGTTATGAACAGTTTTGCACGGGTTGTGAAAAACTTAATTTCTCAAAGTTATCGGTACTTACAGCGATTTTTTCAATAAGTCAAGTGTGGTTATCCACAATTGGATGTGAATTCAACAATCATCATAAATCGCATAGCCCAATTTTGCTTCTGTTGCAGGTAAACCTTGCATCCCACCCGTGTGAATAAAAACCCAATTTTCACGTTTGGAAGGTGGATTCTTCCGCGCAAAGTCAACCATGCCATAAACGGCTTTTCCGGTGTAAACCGGATCTGTTTTTATGCCTGTCTCCTTTCGGAAAAAACGCATGAAGCTGATTAAATCATCCGTTGTGCGCGCATAGCCTCCGAAGTGGTAATCCGTCAGTACATGAACCTTGTCCATCAAATGCGTTTCAGTTTCTTCGTCGTTTACCACCTGATTAATATTTTTTTTGATATCATCCAGGAGAAAATTTCCTCCCTTTAACGCCGGAATACCGTAAATATTTGCTTCTGACATGTTGGCGAGCGCCATGCCACTCAGCGTGGTTCCGGTGCCACACGATACAAAGATTCTGTCCGCAGGGATGTCGATTTCTTTCATGATGTTCATGCAACCCTGCACACCGTAGTAGTTCGCACCGCCCTGTGGGATGCGGTAAAACGAGCCGAACAACTGACGGAGCATAGCTGTATAATCCGGATTTTCGCTTTCGCGAAATTCGGATCGCGATACGGTATGGAGTCGCATGCCTTTTTCGCGGGCAAATTTGAGGGTGGGATTATCGAGGTCGGCTTCTTCGCCCCGGATGAC
>JBBSDD010000074.1:0-9316 GCA_038249755.1 Flavobacteriales bacterium
CCAGGTGCGCGCGAAATGGTTGATGAGTTGCGCAGCATCGCCAGATGATTGTTCTGTGACATAACAAGCCGGCACGCTCATCATACCGTCGCGCAATAAGAGAATAATGAATCCGCTGAGGGCGCCCTTTTCACCGCGCATTTTTACGGCAGTATACCGGAACTGATTGGCGGTGGACGAAAAATAATACCGCGCATCAATGTCATCCCGTTCATTTTGAGTTCTTACCCAGGGTTGGGCGAGCATCCAGTTCCACTCCCGCCACCCGCGCCGGAATAATTCCCGCGGTTGGAAGCTGTCGACAAATTGTCCGGTTTCTTCGTCCAGGCGGTCCACCACCTCATGGTTTATCGCGATCTGTGCTTTTGGCAAAAGCCGAAGCCGCGCATCGTTCATGAAGTTTAAAATCTGGTCGGTTATTCCCAATGCCAGCCCGTATTTTTTCCATACAGGTCCACGCGGTGTCAGGATGGTTTTCAGATCGCTCCGGTAGTAATACCGCATGCCCTGCCTGGCCATAGGTGCCTTCGCAAAAGCGCCGGTGCGGTCGTATATTTTTTTGGTGAAGGGCACATAATTGGCCGCTACCACCCGCGCATCCCACATGCCTATGGCCTTTTGAAAAAGCAAAACGCTGATGCCTTTGCCGTTGTGATGGGGGCTCACCCAAAGACACGATAGCCAACCCATTTTTTTGCGATCTCCCCTTTCGGAAAAAATCCAATCCGGCAAAATACCCAGATAGCCGATTAATTCCCCTTTTTCCCTGGCCAGAATCAGCAGAATATCGTCGGCTTCAGCACGTGGGTTGGCGAGGTGCGAAAGTCCGCGCCAAGGCGAAATGGGCAATGCGATATCAATCTGGTAAGCAGCACTTTTGAGGTAGGCTTCGAGACTTTTTTTATGGAGCAGTTCGAAGTTCACAGGCTGCGTTTGATGGTGTTTTTGCCGATAAGGCGCTGCCCAAAACAGTACAACATCCCGGCATTGTGTATCTCCCTTCCGGAAATGCGGGCGCGCTCGAAAGCGATGCGTTGATGGTGCTGAGGGGCACTGTCAGATTTTAGTCCGGCACAACCAAAAGTCAGGTCCACTTTTTTCTCGCGCTGCAACCTTTCGAAGAGGGTTTGGCTTACGCCAAAATCGGTGAAGGGAAACGAGAAAGTTTTGTACCGCGGATGGAAGGCCTCGGTCACCGCGTCCATGCTGGCGGTGGTTTGATGCCATTGCGCTTCCGCCGAAAGGTCGCTGTACAGGGGGTGATCGATGCTGTGGGCGCCAAAATCGAAGCCTTTGTTTTGGAGACTGCGAATCTGTTCGGAGGTCATATACGGTTTTTCGCTGCGGAGAAACGCTGCAAAATCCAGTTCGAGTTCGGTGGCGAGGCCGTCCAGCAACGGGGTTTCATGGTATTTCAGCTTCCGCAAAATGGTTTCCGGCTCGCCATGAAATCCCAGGCTGCTCAAAAATTCCGTGGCCAATTTACGCTGATTGTCCCGGAGAAGGGAATCGATGAGAAGGCCTGTCTTGTAGCGAAAAAACAAGTCTTTGTTGTCGACGAAACTGCTGTTGAGAAAACAGATGGCCGGCACACCTTTTTCGGTGAGAAAGGGCGCCACAGTGTCATAAAACGACCGAAGTCCATCGTCAAACGAAAGCAGAAATTGTGGTTTTTGCGAAAGCCTTCCCGCGCGCTTACTTTCCACGAAAGTGGCGAGATCAATGGGCTCGTAGTATGTCAACAAAAAATCCAGATCCCGTGTAAACTCTTTCACCGATTTCACCGGATAAAGGGGATCGATGTGGGGCAGGTGCGCATCGGAGACGGCGTGGTAAAAAGGAAGGATGAAACGCTGCCCTGCGATTTTCCGGAGGAATGACGGGGAAAGCATCCGCGCAAATGGACGGGTGAGGCCAATGAATGAATTCTTGAATGAGACCATGGCTAAAACGTGTCGAAGATCGGCAATTTCGATTGGATATAAAGTCCGAAAGGTTGGCAGGTTGGATTTCAGAATGGACTTGGTCATTTCAAGGTAAGAGGGAACAAGATTGGCAGACTTTTCAACACCTTCCATATCCCGAATCCATCATCCTTCAAATATTATCTTTGCCCAAAATATACGATTTCATGTCTTTGATTGATGAATTGCAGTGGCGCGGGCTTATCCAGGATATCACGCCGGGTACCAAAGAACAACTCGAAAAAGAGTCGACGACCGGTTATGTGGGATTTGACCCCACGGCCGATTCGCTCCACATCGGCAATCTCGTGCCTATCATGCTGCTCACCCACCTTCAGCGCGCGGGCCACAAGCCGGTAGCACTCGTGGGCGGAGCCACAGGGCGCGTGGGCGATCCTTCCGGAAAAACAGCTGAACGCCAGCTGCTCACCGCCGACATGATCGATCAAAACCTCAACGGCCAGAAGGCCCAACTCGAACGCTTTTTGAAATTTGGCGACGGCCCCACCGATGCGCTGATGGTCAATAATTTCGATTGGTTTAAAGATTGGACTTTTCTCGATTTTATCAGCGAAGTGGGCAAACACATCACCGTAAACTACATGTTGGCCAAAGATTCTGTGAAAAACCGGCTGGAATCGGGCATGTCATTCACCGAATTTTCATATCAACTCATCCAAGGGTTCGATTTTTTTCACCTCAACAAAGCCCACAACGTAAAACTTCAAATGGGCGGCAGCGATCAATGGGGCAATATCACCACCGGCATCGAACTCACGCGCCGCCTCGGCGGCGGAGACGTTTTTGCCTTCACGGCGCCCCTGATCAAAAAGGCCGATGGCTCCAAATTTGGCAAGTCGGAAGGCGGCAATGTATGGCTGGACGCCGAAAAAACCAGTCCGTACAAGTTTTACCAGTTTTGGCTCAATGCGAGCGATGAGGATATGGTGAACTTCATCAAGGTATTTTCGCTCAAATCGCGGGAAGAAATTGAAAGCCTCATCACAACGCACAGCGCCGCACCACACGAACGCCTGCTCCAGCGCAGCCTCGCAGAAGAACTCACCACCCGCATCCACGGGGATGAAGCCCTCGCCGCTGCCATCGAAGCCAGCAATATCCTTTTCGGAAAAGCCGCCTCCGACAGTCTGAGAAGACTCAGCGAGCGCGACTTTCTCGATATTTTTCAGGGCGTCGAACAGGTCGAAATCCCGCGCGCCACCCTCTCTACCCCGATCGACATGATCACCTTCCTGTCCGAAACAACGGGCTTCACCGCATCCAAAAGCGAAGCCCGCCGGGCCCTTCAGGAAAATTCCGTGAGCATCAACAAGGAAAAAGTGGTTGACAGCGACACCGTCTCCACAGATCAGCTCATCAACGACCGGTACATCCTGTTGCAAAGAGGGAAGAAGAAGTATTTTATTGTGCGGGTGGGTTGAATTGGTAGTGGGTCTTGGGTACCTGTCTGCCGGAGGCAGAGTGAGTCGAGAGTTTTGGGAGCGCCTCCAAGGGCTTCAGCCCTCCTTTGCGTCCATTGAAGTGTCGGTTGAAAAAAGAGTTTCATTGTACGAGTGGGTTAAACCAGCGTACGATGTGGGTGCAGGCAGCTGTAAAAGAATTAAAAGTTCACTTAATTAGTGAATGTTTTGTATGTATTTGTATCTTTGCCCGGTGATAAAAGGAAACTGTGGAAATAAATTTCGAGAAAGAATATCTGCAAGAATTATACGAAAACGATAAGACTCGAAGCAAAAAACACAGGTTTCAACCAAATGTTATCAAGAAGTATATACAAACAATAGATAAATTAAGAGTTGCAAAAAATACGGAGGAATTATATCCCATTAAGAGTTTGAATTATGAACGTCTTACTGGTGATAAAAAAGGTTTAGAATCTGTTCGGGTGGATGGCAAGTATCGAATAGAGTCTATAACAACGCTGGAAGGAGAGGAGCCTGATAGCATTACCATATGCTCAATCATTGAATTGAGTAATCACTACAAGTAAATACGGAAAAAATGGCTACACACAAAGTTTTAACACCAGCGCAAGCGACACATCCAGGAGTTTTGATTAAAGATGAATTGGACGCAACACCTGATTTAAACCAAAGAATATTGGCAAAGGAATTAGATGTAAAACCATCATTTTTAAATGAAATTATCAAAGGAAAAAGGCCAGTAACCGCAGATATCGCTATTTTATTGGAAAAGATATTGGGTATTTCAGCGGACTATTGGATGAAATTTCAATCACAATACGAGATTGACAAGGCAAGAGGGAAGGAAAAAAATATTAGAAAAGTAAGAAATATTGAATTGTGGAGCATCTTAAAAGAATACGTTCCTGTTCTGTATTTCAAAAAACACAATTATTTGAATGACGACATTGAAAGTGATATAAAAACAATTAAGAATATCTATGATGTAACAACTATTGATGAACTCGTTTCCTCTTTTTCAAAAAATAGGTTTGCATACTTTCGTAAATCAGATAAACTAAAAATTGACGAAAAAAATATGTTCGCCTGGAGTTCATTGGCTCAATATGAAGCGAAGAATCAAAAAACAAATACTTTTAATTTCGACAATTTAAATCAACTCTGCATAAATCTAAATAACATATTCTACGAAAATTCCGGAACACCCGATAGAGTCAAAGCAGTACTTAATCAATTTGGAATTAAAATAGTGCTGATTCATAAACTTGAGAAAACTCCGATAGACGGATTTTCTTTTTGGTCAGACAACAATCCTGCGATTGCTTTGACTTTGAGGCATAACCGGATTGACAATTTTGCTTTTACGATAATGCACGAAATTGGACATATTGCCCTGCATTTGAGAAACGACAGGGACAAAAAATTTATGGACCTGACCAGAATACAGAATTTAAATAAATGCGAGAGTGAAGCAGATCATTATGCCCAGGATAAGCTAATATCTAAAAATATATGGCAAGATATTTTAGATAATCATCTTCCTTTAAATGATGATAAAATAAAAGCTCTGGGAGATATGCACAGAATTAATCCTGCTATACTATTGGGCAGAGTTTGCTACACTATGGATTACTACGCAATGAAGACTACGATTGAAAAAAAAATGATATAGCTGTGGTAAGTAGCTGCGTATTCGGCCTGGTGCAGGGGCTTCAGCCCTTGTTAGCGACTTGGCGACTTGGCGGGAAAAAGTTTTTGGTTTTTAGACGTGTGATTCCCGTGCAGGGGTTGCCGGGTTTTGGGTGCGCCTCACAGGGCTTTAGCTTTTCTTTGCGCCTTGGAATTTTCAGAAGTAGAGAGATCAAAGATTAGCGTTTTCAGTTTAATTGTTTATAATTGACCCATAGGGTTTAAACCTCCCAAATTGTATAAGAGGGTGTGAATCTGAGCAAGAGCAAATTCATAACGAATCATTCAATTCTCCAATTAACCAATCAGAAAATTGTAAGCTATGAAACAATTTCTACTTTTCATTTTTGCTTTAAGCTTGAGTTTTGCCGCCAAATCACAGAATTGGTCCCCGGTTTATTTCAGTGAATCAGAGATTTTTCAAAACTACCTGGGAGAAGAACATGCCTTGTATCTGGACACACTTTCATTTTCAGGCGACACGCTCGTGGGAATATTTATGCTCCGGACTATGGAAGATGTGGAATGTCCCTCTGGTAGCAATTGTTATCCGGAGTGTGTAAGACTCGGCGCCGTTTTTTCTCCAACACAAAGCCGTTTTTTATCCCGATGGAATGGTGGAATTTCAAAATCCGGATACTTTCCGCGTGCAACCCATGGCCCTCTTGGGCGAAAGCTGGATGTACGGCACTGATGAAAATGGGGATGATATAACGGCGACGGTTATCCAAATGATGGACACAGTGATTCTCGGTGAACCCGACTCCGTGAAAGTGATTGGTCTGGACAATGGAAGTGACCTTTTTCTCACCAAATACCATGGCATCGCGGGTGTGGTTTCTGACAATGATGCGATGGCACTTACCTCCATGCCTGCGCGGAATCTGGGTGGAAGTCTTCTGACCACTGCGGATGTATTTGATTTTGAGGTTGGCGATGTTTTGGTTTACTATGATCATTACTATTACCGTGCCCAAGAGCCGTTTCAGGAATTAATTCAACAAGGAACGAGAAGCCTTTCCCGTTTTGAAGTTCTTGAAGTTATCACGAGTGGTGATACATTAAAGTACCATTTTGAAGTCACGAAAATTTATGAATCGTTTGACTGGGATTCAGGGTTTAGCGGTTTTCCCTATGGGTATGCCACAGACTCCATATGGATTGAGTTCGAACTTTCTGGCGCCAACCGATTAATTGAGCGTCCGAAAGGAGCCCTTACTTCTATGGGTATGGAAAGATCACATCATCAACCCTTCGGCTTCTGGCTGGATGCCCCCAATTTTTTTGATTCGGGAGAATATACATATTGGGAGGAATATTTGGATTATGCAGGTGTAGAACATCACTTAATTTTGGGTGAAATAAAGAATGGATATACACGCGACAGAAAATTTTACGGATTGGGCTTTGAGCCTTATGATTTTGGTTTTACCAATCAGAATACCAGCCTGAATGAAATTCTGTTCATGAATCCCGAAGACTTTTTTTCAATAGTGGTTTATGATCGATGTAACGAATATAACATGCCATTACTACCACAAGAGATGGTGGGTGTTAAAACATCGGAGGACCCATTTGATTTGAGCGTAATTGATATATATACTTACTTTGCGATTTTTATGCTTTTGCTGAAGGTCTGGGCGGTCTGGGTTATCATGGGCAGTTTTTGGGTCTTGGTTCCTATGTCGAATACAGTTGTGCTCTAATCGGCTACAAAAAAGGAGAAGAAATCGTGGGAATTATGGCGGAGCCGGGAGAAATTCAAAGTTTGTCTGTCTGGAATGCGTCGCAAAACCAATCTTATAATTTTTACCCCAATCCGGCCATCGATGAACTGCGATACAATCTCCCATCTACGATCACTTCCGCCACCATTTACGACCTGTCCGGCAAAGTTGTCCTTCAAAAATCAGGTTCGAAACTCAACGGAATGATCAATATAAGTGATCTGCCAGCTGGTCTCTATGTCGCAAAACTCATTACAGATCAAGACATTGTGGTTGGGAAATTTGTGAAAAGGGAGTGAGTGGTCGGTAGAGAGTCATGATTCGTGGGTTAAGACTCAATACTTGGAGCATAATACAAACGACAACCACATTAAAACACTAAATTCGCACCGCGAAAAAACCCACCATGCACAGATCAAATACTTGCGGCGAATTACGAATTTCTGATAAAGGAAAAACCACCATCCTCTCCGGTTGGGTGCAGCGATCGCGCGACCTCGGCGGTATGACCTTTGTCGATCTCCGCGACAGGTACGGCATCACCCAACTTGTATTTAACATGGAGCACAATTCTGACCTGTGCGAACAAGCCCGAAAACTGGGCCGGGAATATGTGATCAAAGTATCAGGTGTCATCCACGAGCGAAGCAACAAAAATGCAAAACTCGCAACCGGTGATATAGAGGTAGTCGCTGAAAAACTCGAACTGCTCAACGCAAGCAAAACGCCACCTTTCACCATCGACGATGACACAGATGGTGGGGACGAGCTGCGCATGCAGTACCGCTACCTGGACTTGCGCCGCAATACCGTGAAAGAAAAACTCATCTTGCGCCACAAACTCGCCATCGCCACGCGTGCATATCTCGACAAACAGGAATTTCTGGAAATTGAAACGCCTTACCTCATCAAGTCCACCCCCGAAGGTGCACGCGATTTCGTTGTGCCAAGTCGCATGAATCCGGGGGAATTTTACGCACTCCCGCAATCTCCGCAAACTTTCAAGCAGTTGCTGATGGTTTCCGGTTACGACCGGTATTTTCAGATTGTGCGGTGCTTTCGCGACGAAGACCTGCGCGCCGACCGGCAGCCGGAATTCACCCAAATAGACTGCGAAATGGCATTCGTGGAGCAGGAAGACATCCTCAATACGTTTGAAGGGCTTACCAAACACCTTTTTCAGGAAATACGCCAGGTTACGCTTCCCACATTTGCGCGCATGGACTACGCCACAGCCATGGAAAAATATGGTTCCGACAAACCAGATATCCGGTTTGGAATGGAATTCAAAGACCTTACGGAAAAAATGCAGGGCCACGGTTTTGCCATTTTCGACAATGCCGCTTCGGTACTGGGTATCGTGGTGACGGGGCAGGCTGAATATTCGCGGAAGCAAATTGACGCGCTGACGGAATGGGTGAAGCGTCCGCAAATCGGCGCAAAAGGATTGGTCTACATCAAATATCAGGGTGAGGGAATTGTCAAATCGTCTGTCGACAAATTCTACAGTCCGGAAACCCTTGAAGATATTTGCCAACATATCGGTGCCAAAACGGGTGACCTCATTCTCGTGCTGAGCGGAAATACGGATACCACGCGCAAACAGTTGGGCGAATTGCGATTGCACATGGCCCGCGAACTCAATCTCCGAAATCCGGAAGTGTTTGCTCCGCTTTGGGTCGTTGATTTCCCCCTACTGGAATGGAATGCCGACGATAACCGGTTTTTTGCCATGCACCATCCATTTACGTCACCCAAACCGGAAGACATTCACCTATTGGAAAATGAAGCCGGCAAGGCGCGTGCAAATGCCTACGACCTTGTGATCAACGGCGTGGAAATAGGCGGTGGGTCAATCCGAATCCACGATCGGGCGTTGCAATCGCAAATGTTTGACATCCTCGGGTTTACTTCAGAAGAAGCCCAGGCGCAATTCGGATTTCTGATGAGTGCTTTTGAATACGGAGCGCCACCCCACGGGGGTATTGCATTCGGTTTCGACCGACTGTGTTCCATGATGGGCGGATCTGAAACCATCCGCGATTATATCGCTTTTCCGAAAAACAATTCAGGAAGGGATGTGATGATCGATGCGCCGGCAAAAATCGATGAGAAACAGCTCGAAGAATTGTCGATCAAATTAAACGTCAAACCGTCTTAGATTTTTTTGCGGAAGTAAAATAAACCGCTTCAAAACCTCCAACGACCTGTGAGACCGAAGGTTTCGGGTACCCACTCTGTGGTGGTGAAACTGATGGTGGGTTTGAAATCAAGGGTCAAATCGACGGGAAACTGATTGAATCTGTAACCGATTCCGACGATTAAATCAGCTCCCACATTCAACATCGCTTTTTCCAACGCCGGATTGTCATTGGGACGGATATTGCTTCTGCGGTGCACCCCCATATGCAAACCTCCGCCATAGTACCAGAACATTCTATCGACAGAAGCAACCTGATGGTGGCGCTGAAACAAACCAGTAAGGGCCACC
>JBBSDD010000075.1:0-9226 GCA_038249755.1 Flavobacteriales bacterium
ACTAATTGATATCAACAGAGAAAAATATGATCAGAAGAATCTTCTGAATATTCTGCTCAGTCTGGATGATGAGAACCAGGTCAGATTACAGGGTGATTCTGAGGTTTTGCGCTTGAAAAAACACCGCGAAGTTTCCGGACAGGCCAAAAAGCTAACTGCAAAATCCACCTATATACTGACAGGTGCACTCGGTGGATTGGGTCTACAAACTGCGATTCACATTGCCAGAAATACCGATATAGCACATTTGATGCTCTGGTCAAGAAGGCAAGCCTCGAAAGAAGTACAAGAAATAATTGACTCCATTGTTCAAGCTGGCAAAAAAGTCACAGTTCTTCAGGTAGATGTTACGGATGAAGCGGCTGTAAAGTCTGCCTTAACCAAAATACCTGAAGAGTATCCGCTAAAAGGGATTATTCATATTGCCGGCCTGATTGATGATGCGCTGATACCTGATCAAACTAAAGCGAAATTTGAAAAAGTTTTAGCACCTAAAGTATTGGGCACCTGGAACCTTCATCAGGCGACAAAAGATCTTAATTTAGAAACATTTTGCATGTTTTCCTCTCAATCTGCATTATCAGGTCTTCAGTCAGTATCGAATTATGCAGTGGCAAATATCTTTCTTGATTTGCTCGCTGACCACCGCCGGGATCTTAACCTTCCCGCGCAATCCATCAACTGGGGAGCATGGGGAGTGGAAACGGATATGCTCGACGAGAAAAAGATTGGCACTTTGCGAATTTATTTAAAGCAACGCGGGGTGGATTTGATCGATCTCGAACCCGGTATGGCAATTTTGGGCTATGCCTTGCAAAACAAATCGATGCCATCCCAAATTCTTGTCGCCCCATTTATTCTCGAAAATAAAGTGGCATTTCAGGCCATGAATGGAAGTATTCATCCATTGTATCGCGAATTATTTAATGAGGCGGTTACCAACACAACGAATATTGATACGTCAGAGGCAGCGCAGACAAATGATCTGTGGTCTATTCTTACGAAAGCAGATGAAAGTGATCGTTTTGATTTACTGTCAAATGAAATTCGCGAGCAGGTAGCATTTGTAGTAAGACAGGAAGATCCCAGTGTAATCAGTTTTGAGGCCGATTTATTTGAATTCGGAATTGATTCTCTGATGGCCTCCGAGATCGTAAACCGACTCTCGAAAATGTTGCGCCACAATCTTTCACCAACCATTATTTTTGATCAGCGTACGATCACTGATCTGGCCAACTTTCTACTTGAAGTGCGTTTGGATTTTACCGGTGAGGAAGTAATGGACAATGACTTGGCGGAGGGTGATAATATTATTGTGACTCCAAAAGAAGAAGCAGTAGTTCATAGCTCGAATGGCACCAATGGTAAAGACAAAGAACCGGTGAAATGGGATGAGCTACTCAAAAACATGCTGTCGAACGAACTTGTCACCAGAGGTAAAAGACCAGAAACTTTGGAAGAAAGCAGATCCCTGAAAAAACAAGTAGCGCGTTTGGCTTCTTTGCTGGATAAGAAAGTGTAGTATTTTGGAGTATAAAATGGCTGAGCAGAATACGCTGAATTTGATTGCCATACCCTTCGCGGGAGGTGATTGCTATTCTTTCAGGTCTTTTCAATCTCATTTGGGAAGTCATATTAATTGGCATACCCTTGAATTGCCAGGACGCGGGTCGCGAAGAAAAGAGTCTCCTGTAGAAACGTTTGAAGAAATGGTGGAAAGTCTTTTAGAACAATCGATGCCAATCATTGGAAATAGACCTTTTGCCATTTATGGTCACAGCATGGGATCACTTTTGGGATACGAATTGGTCTGTCAAATGCAGAAAAAAAACCTTCAGGATCCTATTTTCGTTTTCTTTACCGGAGCAGGCGCTCCTGGTTTTAGACCCAGAATCCCTATCGCACATCTGGAAAGCCCGGAATTCTGGACGCGCATCACAGCGCACAATGGTGTTCCAGAGCTGATTTTACAAAACGAAGATTTGAAGAATTATTTTGAGCCTGTGATGCGCAACGACTTTCTGGCTTTGGAAGATTATTGTAATTCATTCCACCATCAACAGAAAATAAACTGTCCTATTCATTTGCGGTGGGGAAACGACGAGTCGATTGCTGAGGACGAAATATTCGGATGGCAGAGTCTTACCAAATATACCGTTGAATTCAGATTATATCAAGGAGATCACTTTGCTTACATTAAAAATCCTTTAGTTCTTTGCGGGGAATTGAATGATCTGTGTTATAAAGTGAAGTAGTATAATGACAGGAATAAAAGTGATGGCAGTCAAACTGCAAACTGATATTCCTGAAAAGACCTTCAACCGATCTTTAAAATCAATACCATCAGATTGGCAGGAGGGTGTTTTGAAATATGATCGGGCTTCAGACCGAAATTTGAGCCTTGCCGGCAGACTCCTGTTGCGAAATCTGATGGAGCAGGAAAATATATTATTCAACAGTCCACTAAAACTAAGCGAGAAGGGGAAACCTTATTTTTCGTCAGATTCGGATATCAATTTTAGCATTTCGCATTCAGGGCAAATGGCTGTCTGCGCCATTACGAGCAGCGGTTCTGTGGGAATTGATTTGGAAGAACACCGGGAGATAGACTTTAAATTCTTAAAAAGTGCAATGAGTGAAGGCCAATGGTCTGAAATTTTGCGCTCGCACGATCCCCGACAAACTTTTTTCAATTTATGGACAAAAAAAGAGTCAATTACAAAAGCTATTGGATTGGGTCTGTATATCCCTTTTCACGCCCTTGATGTATTCCAAAATCCCGTCAAGTACGAAGATCAATCCTGGAAAACCTGCGAAATTTTAAGCGATCGCAGGTACCACTGCCATTTGGCCTTTAGCGCGAATATTATACAAGAGATAGATGTAACGGTGATCGATCAGGGTAAAGTCTTCCGCCCATTTTGATCTATTCCCGTAATGCGCTCAAAATCTTTTTGAAAAACCGAGGAAAATATTCTTGCCCCTTTCGTACTGAAATGCATAGGATCTTTGAAATAATCTGAATCAAGGTCTAATTCCCGGGCGTAATTTAAATAATAAACATTTTCATGACGATCAGCCAGCTCCGTTGCGAAAGAGATAAACTCTTCGATATTTGGTAACTCGCGATAAAAATTTTCATTCATCGGGACCGTAACGAGAATAAATTTCCGTTGGCGATTATTGCTTACCAGCGTTTCAAACTCACGGAGATATTCTTTGTCGTACGAAAAATAAATCCCGTCATTCAATTGGGCGAGCATTATTTCATCCATGAAGCTAAAGAATCTGGTTGAATCAGCTTTTTGCTCCAGCAATTCAGCTCGTTTGGCAGTCATATTGTTTAATCGTCTGGCAAAAATATCTACATCTTCATCTGTTTGCGTTTTGCTTTCAAGCATGACGCCCCGGTTATCCTTTTTCTCTCCTGTCGACCTTTTGAATGGACCGACACCATATTCAAGATAATTGCCATAAAATCGAAGACCTGGCACTTTATAATGCCAGCTCAAGAGCCCACTCTCCTTCATAAAGTCTTCAATCATCTCATTATCCAAATGAGGAATAAACGTTGACGCGTTGATACTGGAATGTGGATTTCTGATAAATGTTCTCTGATTAAACTCAAAAATTATGGGAGCCGATTTATCCTTTTCACATTCAATTTTGAATAGAATTCTCGTAACATCATAGAGCGCCTTACCCATCCCGTAATTATAACAATCAGGGCTTATCGAATCAGGAATAAATGAACTCCGGGCGAGGGAAGCACCAAAAACAGGTACTTCATTGGGGTTGTCGGACTCGATCAACCTTTTCACTTTGCCCTGATTGGAGAATTCGTTAACATAAACTATGTGATTGATAAAAAGGTAATCCAGACCAAGCAGAATGACGATGATACACACTGCCAATATCCACAGCTTTTTTAATAGAAGCGGACCCGAAACCTCGCGGTTATCAGAATTGGAAATATAAAAATTGCTGTCGTGCATCCTGACCGATTAACATGATTAATCCAAAAACAACCAATAGATAGAGTAAGTTACTCTTAAACTTAAGTTCCCGGTTAAAGAAAATTGTGGGAATCAATAACATCGTAGCTCCAGCCATGGAATAAAAAGCTGTGTTTGAATTGAATCCCGAAATGATATCGCTATAACTGAAAGAAAAATCAGTAAAAATCTTGGAGTAACCTACAATAATATCGTCAACGGTTTGGGAACGATACATGAGAACGAGCAGGCACAGCAACGTCATATTCCATAGAGGTCTAAATAATCGCTGATAAAGTTGATTTTTTACTACCGGAAACCGAGGATCGTACTCTATAAAGAGCTGAATACCCATAATTATTCCATGACCTACTCCAAAGAAAATAAATGGCCAGGTCGCACCATGCCAAAAACCAATGACGCCTAAAACCAAAATATTTACCCAGAATGCCCTGAATTGGGTTCGTCTTTTGCCCAACAGAGGCGTTTGAAGATAAATAAAAATCCATTGTGTAAGAGACATATGCCATCGACTCCAAAAATCTCTAAAATTCCGCACCCAATAGGGCCTGTTAAAGTTTTCAATCAGTTTGATACCCATTAGTCGGGCTGATCCGATCGCTATATCAGTATACCCGCTGAAATCAGCAAATGATTGAATAGCAAAGAAAACCAAGGCCATGGAGACCTGAGCACCATTGGATACACTTAAATCGACAAAAACGAAATCAACAAAAACACTGACCGAATCGGCAACAACCAACTTTTTGAAAAAACCAAGAGCAATCTTATTCAATCCATACCGGATATCCTCCATTTTGGGAGTTACATTCTTTTTGAGCTGAGGAATGAGGTGAGAAGAACGCTCAATAGGCCCTGCGATGAGCTGGGGAAAGAAAGAAACGTACAAGGCGAAA
The DNA here is from genome assembly GCA_038249755.1 of Flavobacteriales bacterium. GTDB lineage: Bacteria > Bacteroidota > Bacteroidia > Flavobacteriales_D > Cryomorphaceae > JBBQZU01. Next base: position 4,913 of record JBBSDD010000075.1, read on the forward strand.
TATCCAAAATGCGTCTCAGGTTTAATATTTCCATTGTACAAATCAATGGAATAACTCATCGTCTGGAACGTATAAAAGGATATTCCAAGCGGTAAGATAATGCTGTAAAAAGCCGGTGTATAGTCTGCACCAAGCATACCCAAGCCATCATTGAGGTTGAGGCTAAAAAAGTTGAAATACTTAAAGAAGAAAAGCATTCCAAGATTTCCAATCAAACTGATAGCCAGAAATGGTTTTCGCTTTTTCTTTTCTTTGATCCGTCCCATTTTCAAGCCGCACCAAAAATCTACAGCAGTGGACAACAACAACAGAGCGGCATACTCTGGTTTCCAAGACATATAGAAATAGTAACTTCCAGCAAGAAGCATTATCCATCTCCACTCCCTTCGTAAGACGAAGAAAAGCACGAGGATGATGGGTAGAAATATTAAATAGTGGAGCGAATTGAATAACATGGAGGAGAGATCACTTCAATTTCTGGTCGGCCAAGATGCATTTGTACGCACTTAAAATAGAATTGGATACAGATCATTTCGAAATACCAAACATATCTCTATTACCCAGTACCCTCTAACAGTATTAAAAGCGCTCAAAACTAAACAAATTAACGAGGTTTTACATTTTTTCTGAACTGTAATAGAAGAAATAATTTTTTGTGTAATGATATGAATTTTCATAATCTACGCAATCTACTTTCAGGCAATATTTTATCGAAAAGATGTTCTACCTAAATCAGTAGAAATGGCACAGCGATATTTGTTCTGAAAATGGGCCATAGTGTGGAATTCTGCCGAATTTTTTGGCTTAGTTTTTTTGTATAAATTTGATTTTGAATAATTTGTAAATTGGCACTATTCTTCGGGACGACAATAGACTCACATCAATTATTACATCATGGAAAATAAAGAGAAAAATAAATTAATTCATTCGCAATCTGACACGAAGCGATCTGAAGATACTGAAAGCGGCAGCTCATCGAAACTCAGTCGATCAGAAATGGATGCCACCCATGGCGACGATGCCATAGAAATCGAAATGAACGAAGCAGAGCGCCTGTCTGCGATGGCCACTTTTGCTCCAATGGACGGAGATTTGGGTGATGAGTCCGAGGACTTCGAAGACTTGCCAATCGAAGAGAGAAAGAACCGGAATTTCTACGATCCAGCTTTGTCAACCGGAGGCAAATCAGGGGACAGTAACAAGGAACGACCCGAGGGAATACATGTTTCAAGGGCATTTCAGGCTGGCGTCTCTTTTAAAGATAAAGACAGCTATGTTGATGACCAACCGGGCGAATCGAACAACAAAAAAAAGAGTAACCGGGCTGATCAATGGGAATCAGAAAATGATCAGAATGAAGATGAGGAGGCCTGAAATCGATTCAGGTGTCCAACCAATTTTTGAAGTCCCGTGTTCTGTCACGGCTCAAAACGATATCATCATCTTCGCAGCCGTGGAGTTTCACTTTCATCCTGCTGTTGGAATAACCGATCATTTGCTCAATAGATTCATACCGGGCGGTATACTTGCGGTTTAGTCGAAAAAATTCTTTTGGATCAAGAAGGGTTTCCAATTGGTCCAGACTAAAATCAATCAAGTGATTCTTTCCAGAGGCGGTGTGCAGGTAAACGGCTTTCTGTTCTGAAAAAGCGAATAGCACATCTTCCGTGCTAACAGCCAAAATCCGGTCTCCGATCTTGGTAACAAATCTTTTTTTATATGGATTTCCGTAGTCCGACTTCACTATTTGGTGCCAGTCCCGACCAAGTTTTTCCGAGGGCGAAGTAAAGTGTGATTCAAATTTGTTTAAGGCAGCCTGCATGGCTTCCTCCTCAACCGGCTTGAGCAGATAGTCTAAACTATTAAGCTTAAAAGCGCGCAATGCATACTGATCGTACGCCGTCGTAAAAATGATCGGTGACTTCGTATCAGCTTGCTCGAAAATATCAAAACTGAGACCATCTGATAAATGAATATCCAGCAAGATCAGATCAGGCGGGGGATTGTTATTCAGCCAATTTACCGTGGCGCTTACTGATTCCAATGGTCCATGAAAAAATGCCTCCGGCAAGATTTTTCTCAACATCCGGGCAAGTTTTTTTGCAGCTTGTTCCTCATCTTCTACGATCAAAATATTCATATTGATGAAGGTTTTCGAATGAGAGGAAGACGAACCAAAAAGTTATTTTCCTTGTCTGAAATAGTCACTGGCAAATCTGTGAGAAAACGATATCGCTCCCGGATATTGGTGAGGCCGATTCCCGAAGGCCGCTCTTCCCCAATGCGTTTTTGCAAATTATTGCTGACCTCCAGGTAATCTCCACGTATAGAAATAACAATCCTAAGAGGTTCTTCCTGAGTGGCCCGGTTGTGCTTCAGGGCATTTTCGAGGAGCAGTTGAAGTGAAAGGGGTGGAAGATAAACCTCCGGTTCACCTTCATTTTGAATCTTAAACTGAAATTTTTCGCCAAAACGTATTTTTTGCAATTCAAGATAACTCTTCGCAAAATCAAGTTCGCTTTTTACGGTTACGAGTTCTTCGTTTTGAACATCGAGCACATAGCGATAGATCCGCGACAATTTTTCAATAAAGGCATTTGCATCATCCGCACTTTCGTACACCATATTGCTCAAAACATTGAGCGAATTGAAAAGAAAATGCGGATTCAACTGGTCTTTCAAGCTTTGGTATTGACCCTTGAGGCGTTCACTTTTCACTTTTTCAGCTACAATCGCTGCTTCTCTCCATTCAAACAAAAAAGCCCGGCCGGTAAGAAAAATAGTGATCACCAATGCAATAGTCGTCGGAAACAAACTCTTAAGGGCTACTGACCTGAATGGGAATTCTTTCAATTCCGGCTGCCAGATTACCTTGATGAAAAATATGTACAAAAGAAAGCTACCAATGAAAGCGTACAAAGTAATGGAAACGAGATCAATAACAAAACGCTTCATAGGAGCCTGAAGCCATGGGAAATGGGCGTTGTTGTAATTGATAATTACCGAAATACCCCCACTCATCATACAGGAAATCAGGAAAGAGAATAAAAAATCATCCCATATTTCTTCCCATCCTGCCAGGGAAAAGAAGCAGGTGAAGCAAAACGACATGCTCACCGCAAGAGCCAGCAATAGGTTGATCAAGAGAAACCATCTCACCTGATGAAAAATATTTCTGGAAACTTTGGGCTTATTTTCTTCTTCAAACATGTGGCAACGAATTTAAGGTTTGTCCGATGGATCGGGTAATGCATCAGAATATTAAGATGAAATATAATTCAGACACCTGCTAAGTAAGTCAGCAGGTGTCTGAACAATAGACATTTATTTTTTGCAAGCCTGGCTTACTTCTTCTGCGAGGTCTCTGCCCCATCCCGGATTAAATCCCTCAACCTGCTCTTTTTCAAAAAGGACCAGACTCTGGTTAGCGAGGGCGCAAGCTTTGGCAGGCTCTGTACCGAAAAACTGCGCCGTACCCAGTTCCTGACGGGCCATCATGGCAGCCGCGCGTGGATTTTCCGGATTCATTGCCATTGCTTTGCCAAAACTTTGCATGATTTGCGGACTGTATTGTTGGGCGCGCGACATGGGATCCACCACCATTTTTGCCATCAAGGCATAACCTCTCAACACTTCCACCTCATCATTTTCGGGACTCAGCGCAGCCGCCTTTTTCACATGCTCACTTGCCCGATCTATAATCTGATCACGTTCGGTAGCTTGCTGCATCGCAAAACTGCTGTTGATCAAAACAAGGGCAGCATAGTAATGCGGATGAAATTCGGTAGTTGCCTGATTGGAAATTCGTTCAAAACTGTTGGCGACTTCGCGCATTTGCTCCGGCGATTTTGCCTCGCCCCACTGGCCCATTGCCTCTCCCATGGCCTGCTGGTAAGCGCCATTCTGGGCAAAAATATTCGTGTTGATAGAAAGAAAAAGAATGAGCAAAGAAATTACTGTTTTCATGATTTTTGGTTTTTAAGTGTTTGTTAATTATTAAAGATTGTTCAGTTGATTGGCTTTTTTGTCGGAAGAAATAGTCCAGAATACCCCCACAAAAACAAAGCGGGGAGCTGGCTGTCGGAGGGCTGTACTTTCGTAAAATCCATCTGACCCGGCTTCGTTGGCATACCGATATCCAAAAACATTATCGCGTCCGGTGATATTTGTGCAGGTCAGGTGGATGATGAGACTGGGTCGCGGCAGGTAGCTCCAGTTTAGCGAAAGCGAACCGAAACCCGGTGAAAGCGATTCCATTTCCCCGGCAAGATTGGGATTGTCATAACTGTATCCGCTGTTGAGCGTGAAAGTGGC
>JBBSDD010000076.1:0-9133 GCA_038249755.1 Flavobacteriales bacterium
ATCCACTTGAAAAATAAACACACAGTCTCACCCCGCTCAAATACTCAGGAGGAGAACTCCTGAAGCACTATTTTTAATTCAATTTTATGTAACCGGCAGGAAAATCCTGTCGGTTACATTAGTTTAGCGGATAATCTGAGATAACATCCATGCTCAAAATTCTATTTATCTTATTTTTCTCCACTTTTATATTCCCGTTCCCGGCAAAGGCGCAGAATGCGGAGTTGGACAGTTTAAAATCTGTTCTGAAAACCCAGCAGGAAGATACTTCGCGCGTATTCACATTGCTTGAGCTGAGCAGTAAATACTACAGAACCGACCCTTCAGAATCCCGACAACTTGGAATGGAAGCCAAAACCCTGGCTGATAAAATCAATTTTGAACGTGGGCTCGGATTCGCCTACAAGTCTATCGGAATGGGCTACTATTTCGAAAACAATTGGGTGGATGCCCTGGTGCAATGGCGTCTCGCCCTGAACGCATTTGAAGCTGCAGGCGACATGAACGGCGTATCCAATATGCTCAACAATTTGGGGGCTGTTCACTTCAATGGGGGCGACGATGAACCTGCTTTGGATTACTATCTCCAATCACTTCGGGTCGCAGAGCAAACGGGCGATTCGCTCCGTATCGTCACCGCACTTGTCAATATCGGCTCGGTATACCTGAATAAGGAAAGCCACCACGACCTGGCATTTAAATATTACAAGCGTGCGCTCCCCCTGAGCATCAAGCTGGGCGATCACGACGCCATCGGAACCTGTGCAGTGAATATTGGAGAGATTTTTTTGAAAGACAATCAAAACGCTGATTCGGCATTATACTATTTTGAAAAAGCGCTGGACGCTTATCAGAAATCGGCTACCGGAAATGTGGCATTTGCGCTCAAAAGTATCGGTCGGGTATATGCTGCGCGAAAGGATTATGAAAAAGCGATCGCATATCAGACCGACGCTTATAACCTCGCCAAAAATCTTGACGGCAGGCTCGAAATGGCCCAGTCCCTGCTCAGTCTGGCTGTAACCTATGAGCTCATGGGCGACTTTTCCAAGGCCATATCTTCATTCAATCAGGCCAGAGAGATTGCCTCAGAAATTGGAGCGTCCTACGAAATGAAAGATGCCTATCTGGGTCTCGCTGCCAGTTATGCCCGTATGTCTGATTATGAAAATGCATACATCAACCAGACCTTATTTGCCAGTATTAAGGATACCCTGTACAATGCAGAGATGGATAAAAAATTACAGGCACAAACCCTGAGCTACGAAATTGAGAATAAACAGGGACGTATTTCCCTGCTTGAAAAAGAACAGGAGGTAAAAGACCTCGAACTGCAACGCCAAAAAATCATTCGCAATACATCTGCAATTTCGGGTGTTCTTCTGTTGCTCGTGGTTGGGGGTCTGTTCAATCGCAACCGGTACATGAAAAAATCCAGTAAAATCATAGCCGAGGAAAGAGACAGATCGAACAGGCTATTGCTCAATATTCTTCCGTTCGAAACAGCGGAAGAGCTAAAAACCAAAGGAAGCGCCACCCCGAAGTATTATGAAATGGTCTCGGTGCTTTTTACCGACTTCAAAGGGTTTACCCTGATCGCCGAGAAGCTTTCGCCTCAGGAGCTGGTCGAAGAGCTTAACCAGTGTTTTGTAGCTTTCGATCAGATTATAGACAAGTACAACCTGGAAAAAATAAAAACCATAGGTGATGCCTATATGTGCGCCGGCGGGGTTCCGGCTGTTCTTGCCACAAATCCTGTTGATACAGTGCGCGCAGCATTGGAAATCCGGGAATTCATGGAAAAACTCAAAGCAGAGCGTGAAGCTGCGGGAAAAACGTATTGGGAATTGCGTATTGGTATCCACACCGGACCCGTCATAGCCGGAGTGGTAGGGAAGAATAAATTTGCCTACGACATCTGGGGCGATGCTGTAAATACCGCCAGCCGGATGGAATCCAGCGGAATACCGGGAGAAGTCAACATTTCTGGGGCAACTTATCACTACGTCAAAGATATGTTTGAGTGCACCTACCGTGGAAAAATCCAGGCCAAAAATAAAGGTGAGATCGATATGTATATCGTAAACCGAGCCCTTTGAGAGCTCACCAGGGCCAAAAACCAAGCACTAAAAACCAAGCACTAAAAACTAACAGTAAAAACTAAAAACCAAAAACTAAAAAAAAAACTAAAAACCAAAAACCAAAAACCAAAACCCCCCATGCCCTTCACCTCCCTCGGCTTACCTGCTTATTTTGAAAAAACACTCATCGCGCAGGGATATTCCAAACCCTATCCCATCCAGGAAAAAGCCATTCCGGCCATCCTGTCGGGTCGCGATGTGCTGGGTATAGCGCAAACGGGTTCGGGTAAAACGGCGGGATACGTCTTGCCGATCCTGATGGGCCTTCACGGGAAAACAGAAACAAAAAACAGGCATATCAACGCCCTCGTGCTTGTCCCCACCCGCGAACTGGCCATCCAGGTAGGTGAAGTATTCCGCATTTTTGGCGAAAGCCTGCCCTTTCCATTTAAATCAATGGTGGCCCACGGAGGTGTGTCAATCAATCCGCAGATGAAAGGTTTGATGCACGTGAATGTGCTTGTGGCCACGCCTGGACGACTCCTCGAATTGGCCGAATCAAATGCCTTACACTTCTCGGGACTTACCTCGCTCGTACTTGATGAAGCCGACAAAATGCTCAACCTCGGATTTAAAGCGGAAATGGACCGTATCCTGGCTCTTTTGCCGGCAAGGCGACAAAACCTACTTTTCTCAGCCACCCTCAGTCCCGATGTAGAAGCCGTAAACCGTGTGCTGCTCAAAGATCCACTCATTATAAAAGTGGAAACCGAGGTGACAGAGACCGACCTGATCAACCAAACGGGCTATCTCGTGAGTGCCGAACGCAAAGGACCTCTGCTGCGGCACCTGATCGGCAAACATGTGATGAAACAGGTGCTCGTTTTCACCTCGTCGGTTTACCAGGCCGATCTCGTAGCCGACAAACTGAGCAAAGCCGGAATAAAAGCTGCCGCCATCCACAGCAAAAAAAGCCAGGGCGCGCGGCGTGAAGCCCTCGACCGGTTTAAAATCGGTAGCCTCAATGTGCTCGTCACAACCGATCTGCTTTCTCGTGGTATCGACATCGCTTTTTTACCTTATGTGGTCAATTATGAATTGCCGCGTTCTCCAAAAGATTTCGTGCACCGCATCGGCCGCACGGGCAGGGCAGATAATCCCGGCGAAGCGATCACTTTTGTAACACCCGAAGATGCTCATCACTTTAAAATCATCCAGAAAAAAATGAAAAAATATGTGGTGATGGTGGATGCGGAGAGTTTGGATATTTGATAAATTGAAAAGCGCAAATTTGGGGAAAAAACCGAACGTTCGATTTTTTTCTGACCCTGGAGTTGTTAGAAAAAAACGGATGTCCCAAACATATATTTCTATTTAAAAAGCGGAGACAAATTCTATTAATTTTAATTGTGTTTATAGAAGTGCTGCCTTAAATACCATTCACGTGCATTTTTTCATTTTGTATTGCATCTTTAATTTAATTTTTTTTCTTATTTATCCAATGACAATTGAAATAGAGGCTTTTATTCCAGGGACTCCTCCGCGTGTAAACCTGGCAGCGCTCTCACAGACGACCTGGGAGCCCGCATGGGAGGTAAATGCACGGAAGCGTTCAAAAAAATGGAAAATTTTCCTTCTACCCTTCTTTATAATGCTCATTTTTACGCTGGAAATACTTTGAAGGAAAATAATTACTTATGAATTTTAAAAAATTCTTTATTCTCGCTTTCATCCTCTTTTTAGGTGATCTTTTTATGGCCTGTCGTCCCTGCTAAACAACAACCATTATCTACAGGCATTGCGATGTTTATGTGGAGAATATGATTAGCCAAGACAACTATTTTACATCTTCGAATGCGGTCGAAATAGAGGCTGATTCATTTGCATTGTATGTATGGATCAATTTCAAAGAACATATTTGCTCAAATCAAGCCATGGGTCTTTTTGCCGGAACGGCAATGGCGCGAACTTGTGAGGATGATGGGGAAGCCCTTGATCAGGTTACGGAATTTGATATTTATACATTGCAGACCTTTGACAGCTTGCATCCCGCAGGATCGGATGTTTCGGAATTTTTTTCTATGCGAGAGTTCAATCTGGAAGATAAACCAATTGAATTGGCTTCCGAATACATTCGCACATCACAGAAGGGGTATGAGTATGCCGGAGGAACAGCTCTCCTGTAGAAACTGAATGCTACACCTGACAATGAAAATCGGCAATCTTTTGCTGTTCATATTCAGCTATCAGACGGAAAGATGATTGCCGATACTTCAATGGCAATTTTCCTGTACCAACTCCCTTAATTTTTCTGCGGCAAACCGCGTGTCAACCAACCTCTTTTATTTGCCGTAGCGATGGCATATGGGGTAATCCAAAACAACGCAAACGTATAAAATATGCTGTAGGAATAAGCCCAGAATGATTCCGCAACATTGTACTTTTTGGCATAAAACAAAGCTGGTAAACTGGAGATAATGAGAATGCTGAAAAATGCCGTGCTCAGAAACAATAAAGGATGGGTGATGAGAAAAGCAAACATGATGACGAGCAATGGATAAGCTGTCACCATTCGCAACCATTGATTGATCAACAGAAATCGGGGACCTGCCGTGGAGCCGGTTCTAAATTGCTTGAAAGCAAATTTTGACATCATGATATTCTCACGCACATTGCTTCGTTCCCAGCGGATAAACATTTTATACAGTCCACTGTACTTTTCCGGGATATTTGTCAACACATAGGCATTGCGTTGAAACATGACGTGGTAACCCTGCTTTAGGATCATATTTGTCATCGCGCGGTCTTCACCAATATCAGTGGCTTGTCCGAAAAATGTTTGATTGATCCAATCGGGGAGACAGGCCATCACCGCTTTTCTGCGATAAGCAGCCAAAGCACCGGGCGTGCACAATACCGAACCCAAAACACTCTGAGCGGAACGAATAAATTCAAAGCTGAAAGTGAAGCTCACATTCAACATCCGGGGGATAATGGCTTTTTCGTTGTTTAATACGCGCACATTTCCGGCCACGGCACCACAGTCTTTGTTGGTCACAAATGGAGATACAAGGTTGCGCAGGGTGTCTGTTTTAACAATTGAATCGCTATCAACAGTCACAAAAACATCTCCGGTACCCAAATTGAAACCCCGGTATAGCGCATGGCGTTTGCCCTGATTAACAGGTTGTTGGTAGATCGAAATACGGTCGCCTAACTCCGCTTTGGCTCTTTGCATCCAGGACCAGGTGTCGTCTTTGCTACCATCGTCGATGGCAATTAACTGAAGTTTATCTGCTGGAAAATCACTTTCCACCAAGCTGACCAATGTGGAATAAACGAGCTGGCCTTCGTTGTAGGCGGGTACAATCACTGTGCATCTGGGCAGGGCCTCATCTGATACAGAAGCTACCGGTTTGTAGCGCAAAAAGAGAATAAATATAAAGAGTAAAAAACTCACTTTAAATACAAGCAGGGAAGTGGTAAGGATGATCAATAAGATTCCTCCTACTGAACTCAATCTGTCCACACGAATGGCATCGTAATCCGGTTGAAAAAGGAATCCGAAGTACGTGGCACCAAGCATCAGCGCGAATGAACCAAAGAGGATGGCCAAGTGCTTGAAACTAAAAAATGCTTTTTTAGAGGTCCTGGCCGCTCGGTTCTGGTTTCTCCAGAAAGAAGGAGAAAACACCATTTCAATGGTTTGGCTGTCCAGGGGAAATATAGAACTGTTTAACCTTACTTCTTTTTTTCTGACAATTTTTTTAACCGCGATTTTCAAATAAGGATCTATGTCAGTCGATCCATTTTTTTCACTTATCATATCTTTGCCTTAAATTATCAATAATCTTAATCCGATGTAGTAGTTGTTGTATTTGTTCCTGGATTTTCCTATCATCCTCTCAATCCTGGCCTTGTATCCACCAACCGCTCCAGTCCAAATCTTGAAAATCAAGTTTGAAAACCACTTTTTCAAGAAACCACTTGCCAACATTTGGACCGATCTCACCAGAGATCATAAATCATTTGTAATCAGAGCTAATTGGAGAATAATAATGCGGGCCTGTAAACCCAAATTGGGGAAAAATTCACCACAGTGTAGCAGTAAAACCTTGCATTTGCAAATTGGTCTTTACAATTTCCATCCGTTATATCCCACTTGGAAGAATCCATGTATCAATCCAGTGATTTATAATTTCATACTTTCACATTTTCACCAACGATAAGCTTAACACCATGCATCTTCCCACTCAAATGGCCAAACACATGAACGATGTATTTTGCGGTGGCAACTGGACCAGTGTCAATATGCGACAACACCTCATCGGCCTTACATGGCAACAGGCAACCGCCCGGATTTATGACCATAATTCTATCGCGGCACTCACTTTTCACATCAACTATTTCGTGGTAGCCCAGATTACGTGCTCATTGGAAGGACACTCAATGCCCATGATCAATTCAGTTTTGACCTCCCACCCATCCAATCTCAAAATGATTGGGAAGATATACTTCAAAGGGTTTGGAGTAACGCGGAAAAATGTGTGGAACTGATCAATCAATTGCCCACTGAAAGCATGGGTGAGAACTTCTCAGATGCGAAATACGGCACCTGGTAACGCAACATGCATGGAAATATCGAACACATACATTACCACCTCGGGCAGATCGTTGCTATCAAAAAAAATCCTTTTACTTCAAAATAAATTTGATCAGGAATAGATCTGTGCTTGTCGATGATGCCTGGTGTAAGCGTTCACCTTTTGCCGGAAACGGCTGTAAAGAAAATATTTATAGAAATATTAAAGACTGACAGATGTCTCTTTAAAAATGGTTTTGGGCAGCGTAACGATCTATTTCCGCCATCCACCTTATTTTATCGGCCTCATCAAGCCAACTCGCGCGAAAACTGTTTTTTGCGAGGGTAATGAGTTCGGCTTTTGTGAGGTCAAGGGCCTCAGCCACACCGAGAAAATTCGCATTCATGTATCCGCCAAAATAAGCCGGGTCATCTGAATTGATGGTGACGAGGAGGTCCCGGTTCATCATTTCCCGCACAGGGTGGTCTTTTAGATCGGGCACCACTTTGAGTTCTTTGTTGGAGAGGGGACAGAGGGTGAGGGGCATGGCCATTTGAGCGAGTTTTTTCAAAAGCGCACTGTCTTCCATGGCCCGGTTTCCGTGGTCTAAGCGGCATATTTGGAGCAGGTCGAGCGCTTCGTGAATATAGTCAGCAGGGCCTTCCTCACCGGCATGGGCCACTACTGCGAAGCCTTCTTCCCGCGCTTTCGCGAAAACGCGTTGAAACTTTGATGGGGGATTTCCCAATTCTGACGAATCGAGCCCCACGCCGTGGATACGCTGTCGGTGGGGCAGGGCCGTGTGAAGGGTGTCAAAAGCGGAAGCCTCATCCAGGTGGCGCAGGAACGACATGATGAGCCGGTAAGATATGCCAAGTTTTTCGCGGCCATCTTCCAGGGCGCTGTGGATGCCATTGATTACTGTTTCAAACGCCACGCCGCGATCTGTATGCGTTTGGGGATCGAAAAAAATTTCCGTGTGTACCACGTTTTCGCTGCGCACCCGACTCAGGTAGGCCCAGGTGAGGTCGTAAAAATCGCGCTCGTGAATGAGCACGCCCGCGCCTGCATAATAAATATCGAGAAACTCCTGAAGGTTGTTGAATTGGTAAGCCTTTTTTACCGCTTCCACATCGGCGTAGGGAATACGAATATTGTTTCTCGCGGCTATTTCAAACATGAGTCCGGGCTCAAAACTTCCTTCGATATGCAGATGGAGTTCGGCCATGGGCAAGCCTTGTATAAACGTGTGAAGGGTAGATTCAGTCATGCGGCCAAAGATACGTTTTAGACAAAAACCATTTGGTTTATACCACGCCGCCCAGTTTGTTCTTTATTTTGGCGACAGCTGTTTCCAAAATCCAGGAGGGGCCAAATTGGCGACCGTGGTTGTTGAGTTCAGAAATCTGAAAATACCTTTTCCAATTTCCGAAATTCCCGTCGGAGGGAATCTGATAACGCCCGTTGATGCGTGTGGTGGCGCCACCCCACGGAAATTTGAAGCAGTAGTTCAGTGCGTCGGCGGTTATATGGACGTCTGCCTTGATGGTTGGATTTTCCGCTTTCGCGAAATGGTTACGACTAAGAGTGTAAGTGCATCCATAATCTTCGAGGTAGATGTAAGTCGGTTTCAAAATAAAAGAGATCAACATATTGTTTTCACTGTGCAATTTCTTTAAAAAAGACTGGCCGGTAATGAAGAGTTGTCCTTCATCTGACGATTTAGTCGGAATACAATTTTCTTCCCGGATGTTCAGCCGATAACTTTCCATCCATTTGCTGTTGGCTTTAAGGGAGTTGTGTTGCGTGCCCACCCTCCAGGTATCTCCGGGAAAGAGGATAACGGGCTCGGTATTTTGATCATTCTGGAGTTTTTCAAAGACCTGTTCTGGGGTATTGGCCTCGTCATTCATGTAAAAATTTTCACTGTGGCAAAACCACATATAGCTGGCAAATGGCACTGTATAACGCGGCTTGAGAATGGAAGTCTGTCGGCAGATTTCCCTCAGCTTGTTGTCGGCATGTGATTTTCGTGTTTCCCGCTCTTCTCTGTTTCCACTCCAGTTGGCGTATGAAAACTGGGTAAACAAGACGTCTATTTCCCGCTCACCAATCCGGTTTTTGATCGCTTTCAATTCGGCATTGGATTCCAGACCGCAATCGTTCACATTGAGCAATACATGTTGATCTGTTCGGATGCAAAGCCACGAGTCGCCGTCGGTATGCGGGATGTTGAGCAATTCTATTTTTGGCGAAAGCCGGAACCAGGTCGTGTCAATTTCTATCACCTCACCAAATCCCAGGTCCTGGCAAAACTTTACCACCTTTCGATCCTTTGTTTTCTGAAAAAGGATGGTAATGTTTTTTCTGATTTCCGGCGGAATTTTTTTCAGATTGGGTGGGCTGAAATGGTCGGGATGTTCGTGCGAGAACCAAATATGCGTGATCTGAGCGAATTCTTCATACCGG
>JBBSDD010000077.1:0-8930 GCA_038249755.1 Flavobacteriales bacterium
CATCGACGATACAGCGCCTGTGCTCAATATGCCATCAATCACTTCGGTGGATCTGAGCTGTGATGCCCTTGACCTGAATGATATCATCGCATATGCCAACGGAGAGTCTGTACCTGGATTCCTTCAGGCTGCACGTCAACTCTTCCTGCAAAACGGACTCGTGCCACTGGGTACTGAGGACGACTGCAACGACAGCGACTGGGATGAAGTGGATATCAGCGTGGTGATCTCTGAGGATTGTCCGCTGCTCGCTACACTCATCTGTACTTTCGTAGCGGTGGACGCTTGTGGTAACACCTCAGAGCCTGTTTCAACTTCGATCAATATCGTAGACAATGTAGCGCCTGTGATTACCTGCCCTGCCGATATCACTGTAGATTGCGACAGCGATACTTCACCAGCGGTAACTGGATTTGCGACAGCCATTGATAACTGCTCTCAGGATGTCATCATCACCTATGTTGATCTGGCGCCTACGGGAATATGTCCTTCAGCATTTATGAGGGTATGGAGCGCTACAGATGCGTGTGGCTACATTGCCACGTGTGAGCAGCTTATAACAGTAGTGGAAGAAGTCCAACCAGATTGTGCTGCTGCTCCATCAAATCTGGATGCAGAAATAGCCGGTCCAAACAGCGTGCTTCTGACATGGGATCCGGTTCAAGGTTCAATTGGATGTCGCATCTTCGCCCGTATAGCAGGCATGAGTGGATCAATAACTGTGGCTACCGTAACCGGACCAGAGCCGAGCGAGTATCTGGCCATCTCAAATCAATTGCAAAATGGTCGGGTGATTGAATGGAGGGTGATTTGCGCTTGCAGCATGAATCCGCTCATCGTAACACCTTACAGTGCGTGGGATACGTTTACTTTCGTGACACCTTCAAATAGTAACGTGACTACTTCAGGAACTACTACAGAAACAAATGCCTCAGTGAGAATCGGATCGGTTTATCCAAATCCAACCCTTGACCGAAGCTTCCTGAGCACCACGATGAAAGAAGGAGATCTAATTTTTGTAAGAGATATTTCCGGTGCGAAAATCGCATCACATAAAGTGCAAGCGGAAAGCAATGTCTTTGAAATTGATCTGACCACGCTCGCACGAGGGGTTTACTTTGTGGAACATGTAGACGAATTGGGTATGCCACAGGTATACAAAATAGTGAAGAACTAGAATTAAAGTTCAGTTGAAAAGAAGACCCGTTGCAGATAAGCTGCAACGGGTTTTTGCTTTTTAAATGTTACGATGAGGGAAGATAAATAGGTCACAAAAAAAGAACCACACCTTTCGATGCGGTTCTAAATTCGTGGAGAATACCGGATTCGAACCGGTGGCCTCTACACTGCCAGCGTAGCGCTCTAGCCAACTGAGCTAATCCCCCAAAAACTTTAGCGAAATTAGGGGATAATATGGAGCCCGCAAAATCTAAATTTGACTTTATGCAAAGCAGCAAGGAAAGCATTAAAAATATCATCTTCGATCTTGGAGGTGTTTTACTCAATATCGATTATAAACGGACGGTTGATGCTTTTGGAAAGCTGGGATTATTAAGTCCAGATAAAGCTTTTACAAAAGAATATCAAGCCGATATATTCCAGAAGCTCGAAAAAGGGACCACTTCAGAAGAGGATTTCTTATATGAATTAAGCGCGATCATGCCAGGAATCTCCAATGCTCAAATCATTGAAGCGTGGTGCGCTATTCTTGGTGATTTCCCTCCCAAAAGATATGATATGCTCAAAAAGCTCCACAGAAAATACCGACTTTTTATCCTTAGCAACACCAATATTATTCACCAAAAGGCATTCGAAAAAACAATCAATTCAGACTTTGGATGGAAAACCTTCTCAGGAATGTTTGAAGCTATTTGCTACAGCCATGACCTCGGCTGCAGAAAACCGGACAAAGCAATTTTCAGCATGGTTTTGGAGAAGTACAACTTGATCCCTCAGGAAACGCTTTTCATTGATGACACAGAAGTACATACGCTGGGAGCGAAAGAGACGAACATAATCGTCCATCATTTAAAACCCCACGAAGAAATCGCGGAAATTTTTGAAGCCTGGTAATTCTACTTCTTTCTGAAGGTCTCGCCAAAAGAGCTGTCGTAGTTGATGTAATAGTCATCGCCACCAGCAAGCGTTCCAACATCTACGGTTTTGCCGTAACCAGTTTTTACAAGGTTTCCGTATTTATCAAAAATCTCATACCGGGTTTGACCTGTAAAAACGATTTCTGAATCTACGCGTTTTGGCTCAAAAGCGACCTTGGATATGGAAGGAGTATATGTAACCGATTCTGAATATCTAGGCTTTAACGTGTAGTCAAGTTGTTTGACACGCACCTTATTTTCACCACTATACGGTGATAATTCAAAGCTGTATTGATGCGTACCAGCAGAACCTTTTCCCTCTACTTCCCCTGATTTCACCCACTTATTCCACCGATATTGTTCAACAATGTAAGGTAAAGAACCACTCTCACTTTGGCCACTCCAGCTCAGCACATTGCCCTTTACGCCGATTTGTTGAATAGTAAATGTACTATGTGGCTTAATCGATTCAGGGTTTAACACCAAAGGTTCACAATTTGCTTTGTGGTTGAGGATAATTTCAACCGGACTTCCTACTTCAATTCCCAAAACATTGAAGTCTATCGCAAAAGCGCTGCTGTTTATTTCATCTCTGGTTAAATCTCCGTTCACGTACACTTCAAAAACACAGAAGCCAACTCCGTCCCCTGAAAACGGATTTTTGACGTAAAGGTCCTTTCCCTGATATATTCCACTGAGCACCAGAGACTCCGCAGCTTCTCCATCAAGCGTGGTAAAACCCAACAAAACGATGAGAAGCAGGCGGAGATTTTTCATAAGGACAATCCTTCACTCAATTGAGCGCATCCAAAAATACAAAAACTCATCAGCCCGCCAAGGTTATATTTCTTCAATGTGAACGGCTTTAAAACTTTTGGACAAGTCAATCATAGATGCGATGTCCGACTTGCGAAATTCTACAAGCGGATTGTTTTCTAAATTGTAGATTTTTCCATCAACCCGAAGGCACACGAAAAAATGATAATAGGAAGACGAACTGAAAGGGAGGGTGGCCTCATAAAATAGGACTTCTTCATTTTCAACAATGTAATCGATGGTAAATATCCCAGACTCAATTTCTCCCTTTCGCGTAGCGCAACGAATGGTATCCTGACTAACAAAGAAGTCAATGTCCTGCCCATTATTAATCTCAAGTCGGCCGAATGTTTCATTCCAATAAAAATGAAAATCTGATTGATTCTTTGGGCCTATATCCATACTTATCGGCAATCCGTATTCTGATAAGCTTACAAATCCAGGAGAAGGAATTTCCACTTCCTGTTGAACTGGATTGGCAATTTCTGTTTCGATATTAGAACATCCTGTCACAGTAGAGATCAGAAGGATACAAATTATATTTCTATTCATAATCACCAAATGAACTTGTTTAAACGGATATGGCCTCTTACGGTTACGCCAATCCTGGAGACAGCGAAGAAACCTTCTTGATAGAAATATTTAGATATACCCCTGAATCTGTGTTTATTTGTATTTCGCAAAAAAGAAAAAATGAATATCTCTTTAGAAGGTAAGTCTGCATTAATAGCCGGAAGCACGCAGGGAATTGGAAAAGCCACCGCGCTGGAATTCGCACATTTGGGAGCCAGGGTCGTTCTGATTGCGCGAGATGAATCCAAATTAAAATTCGTTCTCAACGAGTTGAAAGCCATTTCTGATAAAAACCACGGGTATATTGTGGCCGACTTTTCGGATTATTCCGATCTCCAGAATACCATATCTAAAAAACTTATCACCCTCAAACCGATACATATTTTGGTAAATAACACCGGAGGACCTCCAGCCGGACTTGCCATTGATGCAGATGTAACCGCATATTTAAGCGCTTTTCAAATGCACCTGCTCTGCAACCATATTTTGGTCAAATCTGTGGTAGAAGACATGAAAAAATCAGGATATGGTAGAATAATTAATGTAATCAGCACTTCCGTAAAACAACCTCTTCCAAATCTCGGAGTTTCCAATACCATTCGGGGTGCTGTGGCGAACTGGTCAAAAACCCTCGCCAATGAACTCGGCGAATTTGGCATCACGGTAAACAATGTATTGCCCGGTGCGACGGCTACGCAAAGACTTTCAGCGATTGCTGAGAAAGAATCAAAAAATTCTGGTAAATCGGTAGAAGATGTAATCAGACAAATGGGAGAAACTGCCCCATTGAGGCGCGTAGCTCAACCCGATGAAGTGGCAAATGCAATCTGCTTTCTGGCCTCACCAGCGGCATCATATATTAGTGGGATCAACCTTCCCGTAGATGGCGGAAGGACCGGATGCCTGTAAAATCCTAATTCGCAAGGAGTTTAAATCCTTTTCCATGAATATTTATAATTTCGATCCGGGGGTCTTTGCGCAGGTGCTTTCTCAACTTCGCGATGTAAACATCCATACTTCGCCCGTTGAAATAATTGTCATCGCCCCAAATGGCATTTAGCGCATAGTTTCGTTCCAGAACGCCATTTTTATTTAAACAAAGCAGATGCAATAATTCATTTTCTTTGGTGGTCAATTTCACCTCCGAGGTATCGTCCTTCAGTATTTGGCGCTCGAAATCAAAAACAAAAGCGCCCAATTCAAAAAATTTATTTTCTTGGGAAGCTTCCTGATAAGCATCTGTGCGCCGCAATACCGCATTGATCCGAACCAAAAGTTCTTCCATAGAAAAGGGTTTGGATATATAGTCGTCAGCTCCAAGGCTGAAACCCTTCAACGTATCTTCTTTCATCGACTTCGCGGTGAGGAAAATAATGGGGATTTTTTTGTTGATCGTGCGAATCTCCTTCGCCACTGTAAATCCGTCTTTCACTGGCATCATCACGTCGAGCAGCACAAAATCAAACTGTTGTCTCGAAAACGTCTTAAACGCTTTATCGCCATCTGCACAAAGAACTGTTTCAAATTCTTTGGCTTCCAAATATTCCTGTAACAAAGAACCCAAATTCGGATCGTCTTCAGCTAACAGTATGCGGGTCTTAGAGGTCATAATCAAATGGTAGTTGTATGGTAAAAATGCTTCCTTTGCCGAAATCGCTTTGCACAGAAACCGTGCCGTGGTGTTTTTCAATGATCATTTTGACATAGCTCAGACCCAATCCAAACCCCTTGATGTTGTGCACATTTCCCGTGGACACACGGTAAAGTTTATCAAAAATCCGTTGCTGATCATCTTTTTTTATTCCAATACCATTATCTATTACCTGTATAATAACTGTGGAATCTTCTGTGGAACTTGAGACTTTTATATCCGGATTTTCATTGCTGTATTTGATCGCATTGTCAAGCAAATTGTAAATGACATTTGTAAGGTGGATTTTATCTCCCTTAATCACGTCCTGATTTGCGGAAAGTTCCGTTCCAATTTTACCGCCTTTTTGCTGTGCCTGCAATTCAATATTGTGAATAGCTGTGATTATAACCTGGTGCATGTCAACACTATCACGCTCAAGTGAAATTTCCTTTCTGTCGAGAACGGCGCTGCGCAAAACATTTTCCACCAGCACACCCAAACGTTTATTCTCATCCCTGATCATGCTGACATAGTGGCCCACTCTTGCCTGAGACCTGGACATTACCGGATCTGCAAGTGCCTCACAGGCCAGGGATATTGTTGATATCGGTGTCTTCAACTCATGTGTCATGTTGTTGATAAAATCATTCTTTATTTCTGATACCTTCTTCTGTCGCAATATGGTGCTGATGGTAAACCCAAAGGCAAGTATAACAGTGAGCATAAATACGGCCGAAGAAAACAACAGAGGCCATAACGTCTTTAAAAGGTAGGAATCCTGATTGGGGAACCAAATCCGCAGATAACGGGGATTTTGTACATTATCTGCTGGAAAAAGGCGTGTACGATATCCCTTGGCAATGATATCGCTACTGAAATCTTTGTCCTCAAACGCAATTATTTCTGCATTGTCAAACCTGTCAAATACCCCGAAATGAAAATCGGCATTTACGCCTCCAATTTCAACAAGGCTTCGCTCCAACAATGAATCCAGATTGTCGGCGGTATAATTGTTCACGAATTCGCCCCCAACCTCCATCAGGAGTATTCCAGAAAAAAGCTCCGCGACCAAAGCAGTTTGTTCATCTGAAAAAAACCGAGGCGATGATGTTTTGTCTAAAGCCTCCGGCACATTGCCGAACGCAGGATCATAATCGCCAAAATCTGAAAATCGGGTGGAAGATGTACGTTTGTTAAATTTAAATTGAAAAAGGCCATCTTCGCTATAAACCACAGTTGAATCACCGTCATTAAATTCCTGCGCAACAACATATTTTTCAGACTTTTGAAGTGCTGAAATACTGTCGAACTGGCTCAAAAGTCTTTGGCCAAACTCGTGTTTTCGAATTCTTTCGTTGGCTTCCGCCAGTTCTAGTTCGTGATTAAAATCTGCAATAGCCATCTTCACATTGCGCGCGAATTGCGTGTCGCGGAGTGCGATGGCATTTTTTATCCAATAGATTTGTATAGCTACAAGGCCCACCAGAGAAACACTGATGAGTACAATAAGCGCCGTGATGTATGTTTTCTTCAATGCAAGTCAAAGTTAAGGCCTTCCCAGGCCGGCCAATCAAAAGTTTAACCTAAATTAACAATTGATCAATCACTAAATTATCAGCGGAATGCCCGATAAGAAATTTCAAAATTCTTTTGACGGACAGGCAATTTCTATCTTGGACCACATCCAATTATTTTTGTGCGGTGATTGATCGATTATAGCGAAATTTGCGGCCATGATCCGAATCCTCAACTTCATTGATGGCTCTTTTCAGGAACCGGTAAGCGGGCTTTACCTATACAATATGGATCCTTCCAGAGGGGAAGTATATGGGGAGATTCCCGACAGCGATGAACGCGACATTGAGGAGGCTACGAAAGCAGCCGCTGCCGCATTTCCTTTATGGTCTTCAACGCCTGCCACTGACAGATTTCACTATTTGATGAAAATCGCCCAAGTTATCCGGCATAGAATGGATGAATTTGCAGAAGCAGAAGCAAGGGACAATGGCAAACCTGTTTCCCTAGCACGTGCGGTTGACATCCCGCGCGCAATTAGCAATTTCGAATTTTATGCGTCCGCCGCGTTGCATTTCGCAAGTGAAAGTCATTACACAGAAAAACTCGGTATCAACTACACCCTCAGGCGCCCCCTCGGCGTAGTGGGCTGCATATCTCCATGGAACCTTCCACTCTATCTTTTTAGTTGGAAAATTGCCCCTGCGCTAGCAACCGGGAATACCGTGGTGGCCAAGCCTTCTGAAATCACACCCATGACGGCCCACCTGCTTGCAGAAGTCGCGCAGGAAGCAGGTTTGCCGAAAGGCGTACTGAACATAGTCCATGGCTTGGGCAGCAAAACGGGTGACGCCATCAGTCACCATCCGAATATTAAAGCGATTTCATTTACGGGAGGAACCAATACGGGCAAGCGTATCATCAGCATTGCAGGCCCCATGTTCAAAAAATTGTCGCTTGAACTCGGCGGTAAAAACCCAAATATCATTTTCGCCGATTGTGATTTTGATGAAATGATAAAAACCACCCTGCGAAGTTCGTTTGCCAACCAAGGTCAGATATGCCTTTGCGGATCGCGGATATTGGTTGAAGCATCCATATATGAGAAGTTTCGGTCCACTTTCGTGGAAAAAGTGAGTCGTATGCAAACCGGAGATCCACTGCTGAATGATACCAAAATGGGCGCAGTAGTAAGCGAATCTCACATGAACAAAATTCTGGACTATATAAAACTGGCTGAGGAAGAAGGCGGTAAAATACTTTGTGGCGGAAAGCGTGTAGTGCATTCTGGTATACTAAGCAAAGGTTACTACATCGATCCCACCGTGATTGAAGGGCTTGGGCAGGAATGCCGCACCAATCAGGAAGAAATATTTGGACCTGTGGTGACCATTCAGCCTTTCAACACAGAACAGGAAGCTTTGCAGTTTGCCAACGCCACGCCATACGGATTGGCTGCTACCCTATGGACTTCCAATCTCAAACGCGCACACCGAATGGCCGAACAAGTACATGCAGGCATCGTTTGGGTGAATTGTTGGTTGGAAAGAGATTTACGAACGCCCTTTGGAGGCGTCAAAAACTCAGGAATGGGCAGAGAAGGCGGTTTTGAAGCCATGCGCTTTTTTACAGAACCCAAAAATGTATGCATCCAATATGAATAAGACTTTCGATTTTCGTGATTCAAAAAAAACACATTTGAAATCACTTGTGATCTTTTGTTTCGGCCTTATTCTCGTTTTGTCGTCCCATCCTTTGAGCGCCCAAATGGAACCTTTTCTCCTTTTGGAAAAACCGGGCACCAAACACCGGATACGCTATTATGTCGGTGACGAGATTCTTTTCAAACACAAAGATCAGGAGATGTTCAATACGGCTACTGTAGTGGGTTTTAGTGACACTTCCTTTTTTGTGAACAAAGATGTGGAAATCAAAATCCGGGAAGTGGAAGCTGTGGCTGACCGATCAAAAGTGAAAGCGGTGCGTGGCATTGCCAAAGGCGCTTTCATCGCGATACCGGGATTTTTTCTGCTCACCATCGCCAACAATGGCCTCAATACTGGCGAAAGACCGTTGGTGGGAAGGGAAGTATATCCGCTGGTCAGTGCATTTGCCGTGCTGGGAGGTCTCGGATATTTGTACAAAGGAAAAAGATACCGTCTGGAAAACAGATGGAGACTGATTGTGGTACATCATTAAAATGCAGAGTCGAAAAAAATTCGGAACTTCCGCATCGGTTTCCGCAGCAGCGGCCAAACAATACAGATTTTAGAACATGCTAAAGCAGAGTTTTCAAC
>JBBSDD010000078.1:0-8913 GCA_038249755.1 Flavobacteriales bacterium
GAACCGGGTGGAGAATTAATGATTATACATGTCGATAGTCAGGACAGAATATGGGCCAATGCTTTTAGCTCAACCCTAATAGGAGAAACTCCAATTCCCTTTTCCATCAATTTAATCAGACTGTTGGCCAATGGAGAGGTTGATGTCAACTTTAACCCCCCAGATTTATACCATCTTTTAGGCTCTATTTCTCCACTAGGGTGGGTGAATGATATTGTCGAAATGCCCGATGGTACATTTATCCTGGCAGGCGGTTTTACATCTATCAATGGGCAAGAGCGACAATGTATTGCCATGATTGAAGATGACGGTACCGTGGTAGATGGTGTAATAGGCAACATCGGTCCCGACGAAGCGGTATGGGGATCCGTGGAACGTACTCCTGTGATAACGAATATCCGACTGCTTGATGATGGCAAACTACTGCTTGGCGGCTCGTTTTCATCTTTCGGCGGTGAAGATTACCATTGCCTCGTACGCCTTCAACCCCAACCCGTGGGTACAAACAATGCCGTGAAAAAGGAAGGTTTAAGGCTGTTTCCCAATCCGGCATCCGGGAGTTTTGCCATTCAGGTGCCTGCCATACACGCTGGGCTTTTGGAGATAGAAATCTTTGACCTGTCAGGCAGGCTGGTGCACGCCAAAACAAATCACCCATCAGACGCAGCCATCGAAATTGAGAAGCTGCAGGCGGGGGTGTATGTGGTCAAGGCACAGGGAGCGGAAGGGGTGTACAGTGGAAAATTGGTGGTGGAGTGATTTTTTTTCAAAGGTCATTGAGACACCGTTGTTCGCTCGGAATCCATATTTCTCACCGCACTCCACATTTTCTGTCGGTTGCTCCCTACCCTGCCGATGGCTGGGCAAGGTTGGCGGCTGACTACTCTTAAAGCTTCAAGGATAGTTATTTATCGGTCTGGGGCCAACAAATTCGTCGCTGTCGCACCGGGGCGTGGCAGGCGGGATGCGAGCGACGGCGTGATTTTCTGAAATTAATGCGGGCGGATGCTTTCCGGAATTTCAGAAATAAATATCGCAGGTCTGGCGTCCGGGATGTATCTTTTGCAGACGCAAACCATCGATGGCCAGAGAATAGGGAAATTGATTATAAAATAATGGCGGAAGCAGTAATAGCTCCATTTCGTTATGATCTCATGGACCAAATAATCGAGTCAAATGACTTGATGACTTGACGTGCGTTTCTCAATTACTCGTAAAAGCTATCTTTTATTCGATACGAATCGACCATCTTTATACCCATGCGATAACATACCAGAGTACAAAACTACCTGGAGCCCGAACATATGAATCAAACCTTTAATTGGTTCAATGCTTTTGAAGATGGAGAGAATTATGTGAAAGTAGCTACACAGGATGGCCTGAAAGAGAATGATTATAACCCGAACATTCCGTTGTTTGTGGAGAAGATCATTGAAGACAATCTGCCTTCGGTGGAAGAAGCCTTAGCAGACCTAAAAACTGCCTGGAACGAAAGTTTGCAGGCAGAAGAAAAGTTTAAAGAAATATGAGGTAATTATATCTGAAAGCATATAAAAAAGATGTAATCAATATATTTATACGCAAATGCATATAATATCAAAAATCTAACTACTTTTGTATGTAAATGCATATAAAATGAATCGATTACCAGAATTTGTAAAGACCAGAAGAAAGCAATTGGGCTTAACCCAGGAAGAATTTGCAGAAAAGGCTGGAGTAGCTTTAACGGTAATAAGAAAGATTGAGCAAGGCAAAGAAAATTTGAGCTTATCGAAAGTAAACCAAGTTTTGATGCTTTTTGGTCATGTTTTAGGACCAATAAATAATAATGATGCGACAGGGAATAGTTAAGTACAATAACGAACCAGCAGGTATTTTAACTGAGGAAGACAATGGAGAATATCTATTTGTCTATGACGAAGCGTATGTCCAGAAATATCCCAATCAATTCATCACTTTTAAGATGCCTGTCACAAATAATTCATACAGAAGCAAACGACTATTTCCTTTTTTCGATGGCTTGGTTCCAGAAGGATGGCTATTAAATATCGCTGCAGAAAGCTGGAAAATCAAAAAGAACGATCGCATGGGACTCTTGCTTGCATGTTGTCAAAATGCAATTGGAGCAGTTAGTATTCACCCGGCAATAGAGAAGGCCAATGCGTAAATGTTTGTACTGTTATAAGGAGATGGATGCAAAGCAGGATGGCGATTATCACACAGCATGCAATAAAGCGTTCTATGGAACCATATATGCTCCGGTTTTACCCTATCGGTTATCAGAAATGGAAAAGTTGGCTAAAGAAGCGGCTCAATTATCTGTAACTGTGCCAGGCGTTCAACCAAAATTATCGTTGGGTTGGATTAAAACTGAATTGGAAAATGGGCATCAAGGACGCTTAACCATAATGGAAGCATTGGAAGGGCACTTCATTTTGAAGCCTCAAAATGCTCAATACCCGCAGATGCCTGAAAACGAACACCTTTCTATGAAACTGGCAGCTTTGTTTAAAATGGATATTGTTCCCGTCAATATGATTCGTTTGGCTTCTGGTGAATTGTGTTTCATTACCAAGCGTATCGATAGAAATCAAGACGGATCAAAAAATCACATGATTGATTTTCTGCAAATTCTTGAGTTGGAAGATAAGTACAAGGGTACCATGGAAATGGTAGGAAAAACGATTGGTGAACTATCGGTAAACACCTTATTGGATAAGCTACGGTTTTTCGAATTGACTGTCTTTAATTACGCTATTGGCAATAACGACATGCACCTGAAAAACTTTTCTATGTGGCTAACTCAATTCGGCTGGACTTTATCGCCAGCGTATGACTTGCTAAATGTAAAAATGATTTTACCGGAGGATAAAGAAGATACCGCACTGCTATTCGGAGGTAAAAAAATGAATTTCAACAAAGCATATTTCGACAGATTGGGCAGTGTTTTAAATCTAAACGACAAACAAATGAATGCGGTATATAAAAGACTGGTAAAATGGTTGCCCAAGGCTATTCAGCTAATCGATATCTCTTTTTTAACCGAAGACCATAAAAACAGCTATAAAGAATTGATCGCACAACGTGTAAACCTATTTGCCCCATGACAACATTTGCAGGTCGCACAATGCCAACGCTCGACCAAAGCCTGCAAAAGAGCTTTCAAGTCCCTGCCCTGGAAAAGAGAAATACAAAGCATTCACGAACACTCATAAAAATGAAAGTAACGTGAGTAAATTTTAAAAAATACCCCACCGCACTTGTGGATATTGTAATTGAGAATAAAAACGAAAAGAAAAACATAGCACGAAAGCACAACAATGGCTCTACGTAAGGCGGGTTTTGGTGCTAAATTGAATGTAAATAAACCATAACAAACATATCGGTAGGCTGAAAGTTTTGTGGTATTTAATCCCGCAATGCTCATAGCCGAACACGTTCATAAAATACAGCGATTGTTTGGGAATGCCTCCCTGCATTTGCGGTTGCAACCCAGGCAGCACCGCATCGCGCTTGTAAAGACTATCGATGATAGCCAGGTTGCGCACCCCATTGACCGATTGGATTGAAGCCACACCTTCATCGCTTACCAGAAAGATCATTTCTACATCAACACCTACGAGCAAAGTGCGTTGGGCGGGTGTAAATTAAATATCACAATAGCGCAAACCCAACCGCTCGATGCCTCCGATGGGCTCAGCCGGGGTGAACGTGGTATCCAATCCCTGACCCTGCAACCATTCCGGAGTAAAAAAGAAAAAACACAGCGCAGAAATCAGAATTCACCTCATCGCAGACTTTATTCAAAAGTTGGAATAATTGAAACTGAGCAGGTCAAAAATGCCTGGCTTGAAATTGGTTAATGTTCGTCTCATGGGGATGGAAGGTTTTCGTGTTTTTCTTCAGCCCGAAAAGTGAAAGGCGTAATTCATTGTGGACGCCATTTTTGTCTTTTATACAATGATTAATTATGGATAAAAACCTTCGTTAAAAATTAAATCGAAAATCAAACCTTCCCGAACGGACTTTGTAATATCCCGTCTCGTCATCCACCACAAAACCAAACGTACCCGCCACAATATATCTGCCACTGTCCATCATTTCCACATAACGGAAATGCAACTGGCCCAAGCCATTGGTCGAGCGTGTATTTTCCAGCGGAAAATCTGCTGAAAGGGATAATTCAACTGTGTTGGTTTCTGCATCCAATGAAAATGACACTGTATTTTCCTGAGATGCGGTGCGTATTAAATTTCTTTGATCACCACGCAGTCTAAATATTAATTGCATGGCAGAACCATTGTCCTCATTGTAATCCGCACTGAGAATTAATGGTGCCTCGGGAAAGCGCAACTCGGTATAGTCATTCTCCGCATCGTATGTTAATCCTTGGTCATCGCATGAAAACGACGGTCCGCAACTGGCTCGCCAGGGAATATCATTGATGTAGGCCCCCGAGGCATTTCGCCCCACTGTTGAAAAATGAGGAAGGCGGGGATCGGCTGAATCGGCTATATAAGTGGGATCACAGGAAACCAGAACGAGACCGATGAAAACATAGAAAATTTTATTCATTTCGTTTTTGAATTAAATTAAATCTGATTCCCAAATGCACAGATCTGTAGTACAAATCGTTATAAGGCTCCAGGAGTTCCCCCAGATCGCCAATGGGTTGATAGTCTAACATGGGGACAAATCCCCATTTTAACCTGGCTATCACCGAAACAACACGCGACAGCCGATATTCTGCACCTGCTGCAATCATAATATCCCATTCTCTAAAATCATCGGCCGGTATCAATGGAAATGAAGTATAATTGAATTCTACCGTCGATTGCACCCATGTATATCCAAGACCGCCCTCCAAAAAGAATTTTTCTCCAATCTGATGATTGGCCAAAACGAACAACTCCGGCGCCCAAAATTGATATCGGTAATCCCGGTTAGAAAATGTCCGGGTCAGGAGCCTTGCTCCTAAACCCAATTCTGCGTTTAAAACAGTCTTTTCGTTGTGGGTTTTATAAAATCCGAGGCCAAGCCCATAATTAAAACTCACATTCCCTTGTTTCATATTGCCCAATTCACGGGCATAAAAAAACCCCGAATTGACTCCCGTATCTATATAAAGTCCTGGAATTTGGCTATGAACACCGCGCGTAAAGACAAAGCAGCCCAATATAAGAAGTGTGGTAAACAGATATTTCCATTTCATAAGCCAACATGATAATTTGAGCTGCCAAAATAACCTATCCAGGCGATTTGCTGGACCTTCAATCAATACTATTTTATCGTCTTGTTTTATTGACACCATTCAACACATTGATTTTAGGCCAACATGTCCTTGCTTTTCATGAAAAATATCAACACTTAGCAATCCTATATTCGCGAAAGATATTTCACCGTGTATTGATGCAGAAGCGAGTAGCTCTTTCCGATTCCTCTTTTTCCGAACTTTTATTCCAAAAATTGACTGGGACATATTTCAAAATCGTACCGCCCCTGGTACACCGTAAAAGCATCTTCAGCTCCGTCGATCAAAAATCCAAAAGTACCCGAAAATATGGTGCATGTGTCCCGGGTTTTCACATGGCGCACATAGAGTGTGCCGATGCCGGATGGCACCGTATCGCATCTGGAACAAGGATCGACGAGATATCCAAAATTGCTCACCCCGTCGAGAACAATTTCCGTATAGGCGAGCGCCAGCAAGTCAGATTGACTTCGGATGCAACTGCCAGACAGATGGAATCCCAAATCCACTTTGCCCGACACCTCGCTATGGCGCAATGAGCCATCTGATATGTGGAGATAACTCGCGCCAGTTGATGAATCGCAAAAAACGTGCATCGCACCGGGGTAAATAGAATCGAGGAACTCACGCTGACCGACAGTCCAGGCCTGTCCATTGATAAAAGCGCCCGCGCTGTTCTTGCCATTTTCGGTATAGCCCGGCAGACGCGGATCATAAGGATCGGCGAAAAAAGTTTCCTTTACACAGGCCTGGCAAAGGAATAAAACACAAAGGAATATGGCGCTTCTCAAAATCATTCTTGTTTTTCCAATAAATAAAACCTCAGGTAAATCAAATGATTGGATGCGCGGATATCTGTCTGCTGTGGGCCAATCGCACCAAAATCGCTGATGACGCGGTATTCGAGCATATCCAATAACCAATGGGTGTATCGGTACCCGGCAGAAAAGCGGTCGCTGAGTTTTACGCCCGCGCCGGCTGCAACACCTACATCTTCTGAGCGAAATCCCGACGCGATTTTTTTCCTCGTGGCATTTCTGCGCAGCTCATCCCAGAAGGCAGCACCGGCCAATCCGCCATTCAAATAAATTTTTTCTGTAAGATTGAATTGGACTTCTACAAGCGCTTGCAAACCGGGGAATTTATACAGATACGTATCGCCACTCAGTTCCCGCTTGAACCTTCTTCCGATGGGCCCAATTTCACCACCAAATTCAAACCGGCTATTGTCTGGTTTATAAATGTCAAAACCAAAACGCAAGGTCGCGAAGACGGGCTGTTCTTTAATCATCAATGATTTCGAATGGGCGTATTGATGTACATCAACACCTCCGGTAAGCCATATTTGAGCGTGTGTCGCGGCACCGGCGAAAAGAAAAACCCAAAAGAAACCGAGTCTCATGAGGCCAATGCAATGGGGTGATACAAATTGAATTTTTCCATTTCATCCAAAGAATGAGCCCGGAAGGTACATATACTTCTGAAAAATCACCAATCAAAATATCAATCAAAATCAAAATATTGGGATAGTTGACATGAGATTTCATTGCAATTATATCGAAGGGACAAGCGAGTACGAAAGCGTGCCGCAGGTACGCCCCGTGTTGTAAGCCGGGGATTTATCCCCGGCAAATATGAACGATGACGCAAGCGTGCCGTAGGTACGCCCCGTGTAAAAGGCTCAAAGTTTATATGGGACGCACCTACGGCACGTGGCCATCGTGGCAGAAACGCAAGTGATAGCTCAAACCTGATTAAGGCCGGATCATGAAATTGTGAACTGATCTCTTCCCTCCGACTTGAGCAACTTCATACGTCGGGCACCCGTGCCTGCGACACGAAAACTGTTGAGCGCCATGGATTTATCTGCGCTGACATGAGTTGACGGCACAAGCGTGCCGTAGGTACGACCCGTGTTGTAAGCCGGGGATTTATCCCTGGCAAATATGAACGATGACGCAAGCGTGCCGTAGGTACGCCCCGTGTAAAAGGCTCAAAGTTTATACGGGATGTACCTATGGCATGTAATCAAGATGGCTTTTTTGCAGCGATTGAAAAAACGGTCCGAAGACGAACAATGAACATGAAACACATAAACGAATTGAATCAATCGACGTTAGTCCCTTTTACATCGTCCAGTGGGTTTTATTCATCGTTTTAGTTAGTTCAAAAACAACGCCTTAGTCGCTTATATCCCTCTTTAGAAATCGGCTTTCGGTCCAAAATCTTGTAGGCGTAAATTCCGCTTTATATCGATTAAAACCCTCCGCAACGATCCCAAAATAGCTTTCATCGAAAAGTTGAAACGCGGAACTCTATGCCATAGTAATGGAACCCAAATTATAAATCAAACAAACGATTATGAAACACACCATTTTTTTAAATCTCCTAACGCTTTGCTTCGGGATTGCACTTCTCCTACAGGCGCACTCGGCAGCTGCCCAAACAGGGAAACAAGCGTCGACAACAGCCGTACAGCACACGCCAACAGGTAATTTCACGGAAGTGATAGACCGAAAAATACCGGCAGCTGACATCCCTCTACTCCAACAATTCATCGCCGGATCCGACCAGGCTGAATACATTAAAAATGATCCTTCGAATAAAATCTACGTGCTGGACAACGACGCTTTCAAAGGGGAAATCCCCGTTTTTCGCGCCCTCGATAAAGAAGTTGTGATTCTGGACAAAAATGCCCTTCTCGCCAAAAACCCAACTTACTTTTTGACAATAGACGGATACAACAAATTGGAGAATACCTGTGAGGCAACTGTCAATGTGCACAAAACAGAAAACGGCCAGAGAAAAACGGTGCCGACCAAAACCCAAACACTTACCAAAACCGGATCGACCTATTCGACCCGCCAATAATCCCTCAAATTATACCCAAATGAAACGAAAAAATCTACCAATCAATATGGGCTACTTAGTCCGCAACGGGCTCTTTATAATGCTCGCCTTTCTGGCCGTGTCCACACACGCACAAACTGTCCTGAACAACGATCTCCTGCGCTTCGGCAATGGAACTGAAAGTTCCATAAACGGAACCGGAAATGTCCGGCAGCCCTTCTATTACAGCACGCAGTTCAACTCCTGGAGACAACTGACCTTTTCAAATTATGCACTGAATCAATCTTTCGCCTTTGGTGGCGTTGGTACCAATGATTGGAATCTCAACGGTACGATGGTATCCGACCCGATGCTCACCAATCAGGTTTTCGACTACAGCAATTTCAATTACAACAGCGGAACAAGCGGCCCCGGCAGAGGAATAATTGTATCCACGGGTACGGTGTCTGTCAACGGCAACATTGTTCAACTTCAAAACACCTACACACTTGGTAACTCATCATTCATAACGGTAAACACGAAGATCACGAACACCGGCACCCAGCCAGTGACCAACCTCAGATATTGGGTGGGCACGCAGGATGATTTCGTAGGCGGTAGTGATGTCCCGGTGAAAGAAAGAGGTAATCTGGTGGATGGTGTATTTCAACCAATCGCGCTTGCTACGGCTCAATCGCAGGCCATTCGAATCAAAACTACCCAGGAAGGTGTATTATTTTTCTCTACTTCCGAGCGTACCAAAACCATCGTAAACTCTTGCTGTTCGTGGTCGAACGTTCTCAATCAGAACCCTGCAACTTCAGCCACAGTCA
>JBBSDD010000079.1:0-8867 GCA_038249755.1 Flavobacteriales bacterium
AAAGAAGGTGGCCGCGGCAAGTTGATCATACCATCCGAATTGGCATACGGCAGCCGTCCACGCAGCGGCATACCCGCCAATAGCGTGCTTATCTTTGATATCCACTTGATTGATGTTTTGTGAACTTAAGCTACGAGGATACAAGGCCCTGCTAACCATCCAATAGCCGAACAGAAGTTTGTTCGGGTTGTGATTGGAGTGGGTGCGCATGGGCTGTCAGGTGTGGGCGAATTGAAAAGCATTTATATTCATCTCCCGGGTATTTCGTTGCGCTATGCGACTGTATATCCGGGCTTTTTGTTTATCTGAAAGGGCAGGATAAGGAATATGAGACATTGATTTTGTTGTCGTAGTTGGTTTTTAAAAAATAAGCTGAAAGGTGTGCTTTAACCAATTGATCGGAAATTTCTTGAAAACAGCAGCTATGTTCAAATGTGCTAAATTGGCCAAGCCAAAATCTACCAGCGATTGATACTGGTCCAATTGTGTGGATATTTCGCACATCATTGTGCCAACCATTTCGGGCCATACCGTGCCAGCCATTTCGTCAGTCATTGTGCCACTTGAGATGAGCTAAAATAGCTCAATAAGAGTTCTGTTTCGGGGTTCGTTGCAAAAGCCGATTTTATCTGCGGGCACAACATCATACACCACGATCTTACCTACCTGCGTAAATCAAGTCTGAGCAACACTATTGGCAATTTACCTGCCATTGACACCTTGTACCTTTCGCCACTCCTGTTCCCTTCACGCCCCTACCACGCCCTGCTCAAAGAGGACAAACTGGAAACAGATGAGCTAAACAATCCCCTGAACGATGCCAAAAAAGCCCAAGAACTCTTCGATGAAGAAGTTTCTGCCTTTCAACACACACAACCTAACCTTCAGGACATTCTTTGCAGTTTGCTCTATACGGACATGCATTTCTTTGGCTTCTTCAAGTACCTTGAAAAAACTCCTTCTGGTGAACCTGTAGAACGAAATATGAGCTTTCCTTAGAGACAAAATCTGCGAGAAAGCCGACCTCGACAGCCTGATTCAAAAGCATCCGGTGGAATTGGCCTACTGCCTGGCTTTGATCAAGGCCACTGAATGCGAATCTATTACGCCCCCGTGGGTATTGAAAAACTACCCTGATGTGGAACGGCTTATGGCGCTGCTACGCAACCGCCCTTGTATCGAAGGTTGCAGCTATTGCAATCAGGTATTGGACGTCCACGCCGGACGGGGAATGGGGTCAGCTTGACCGGAATGGGGGGCAGTATGAACCGGAATGTCTATTCTGATTCTTACGGATGGATCGTTGCGGTACATTCATTTTTATGATTATGTTTAGATGGAACCAATCAAACTATCCATCATGTCAAATCAACCAATTTATACATTCAGGAACTATTCATTCAAGGGCGATTTACTGAATTGTTTCTCATCTTCATCTCTTCAAGTGGCCACGAAATTTTCACTTTTTCTGATTATCATCCCGGCTCTATTCGCAATGCGATGTGCACCTGTTGTGTATTATCAGGTTTATAAAACAGCTCACGCTGATGGGGTCGACAATGGTAACAACATTATCTTTAGTGACGAAAATTGTGAAGTGAAGTATGATCTTTGGCGTGATCACGGTGATATGGGATTTATTTTTGTCAATAAATCGGATAAATATTTGACGCTTGATTTAAATCGCTCTTTTTTTGTGCTGAATGGTGAAGTGTTTGACTATTATAAGGATCGGACTTATTCTTCCAGCACAGGGGTCTCAGTTGGGGCTGCAATATCTGGTCCTTATCGCCCATATTATTGGAGTACAGGAATTGCTACTGTTTCGGGCAGCGGTTCAGCAGGGGCATCGTCTTCGATTCGCGAAAAAGGTGAACGTGTGATTCCGCCTCACACGTCCATACAAATTTCGGAATTCGGAATATCCGCTATTTTATATACTGATTGCAATATGCCACTTGGGAAATCCAAGCAAGGTATACCGACCGTGTCATTTACAGAGGAGAATTCCCCGTTCAACTTTTATAATATCCTTCGCTACCGGGAAGGTGAAACAGATTATGAGATGAGCCATTCTTTTTATGTCACATCGATTGCCAATAAGCCTGAATCTCAAATGTTCGACAGGGTAACAAAAAATGAATGTGGGGAAGAGTTGTATTATTCCGGTAGGGTGTTTCGCGAACGACGAGCGAATATGTTTTATATTCTCTATAAACAGCAGAGGTAGGTAAATCGGGAATTTCAAATAATTGAACTCCCTGATATTTCTGCCAAAGACCTTTCAGGTCTACAAATATGATTATTACCCCCGTATTGCTATATTCGACGATCATTCAGTATATACCAATCACATTGATAGAGTGGTATCCCACCAGACATCGAAAATATGGTGATGGGTAAAAAAGGAGATGCAAATATCCAAAGAGACGATGGAACAATTCAAAATAGACATTGAAGCAGTAGACAGGGTGAACCTCGCGCTGTTGCAAAATAAAATTCCGGCAATCCGGTCCATTCAGATTACAAATCTGAGTGAGGCGGATTGTGAATTGGTGAGACTTGAAATCCGATCGGATCCGGACGGAATCATCATGGGTGCAACGTCCATCGCAGGGATTCGATCGCTGGAAGTGGTCCGGTTGGATGTTCCAAATATTACGCATAGTTGGAAATTTTTTCAGGAAGTACAGGAAAAGGTTGAGGGGTCAATAACCGTTGAAGTTAAAAGCCAGGAGGGAATAGTCCTCGGCAAACACAATCAAAACATATCCATTGAGCCAGAAACGGTCTGGCTGGGACAAAAGGCACCTTTGGAGCTGTTGGTAAGCCATATCCTGCCCAATAGCAATGCAGTGCAAAAGATATTGCGACAAGCATCTGATCTCTTAAAAGAAAAAACAGGAAATTCTGCTTTGGAGGGGTATCAGAGCAAAAGAAAAGAAAGGGTATACGAAATTGCCCAAGCTATTTTTTTAGCTCTAAGGAAGGAGCATATCACATATATTTCACCCCCGGCAAGTTTTGAAGTAAGTGGTCAGAAGGTTCGCACCCCGGATCAAATCCTGTCATCCGGTATGGGTACGTGTCTGGATTTAACTTTGATTTATTTGGCTTGTCTTGAACAGGCAGGGCTCCATCCGATAGCCTTTCTTGTGCACGGCCACGCATTTGCCGGTTTTTGGTTGGAAGATAAGTATTTGCCAAGGGCTACAGAAAGTGATCCGCAGTATTATCGTAAGCTTATTGAATTGCAGGAAATCGTTGCGCTTGAAATTACGGCCCTTACTTCTGATGGAGCCATTCACTTCGGTGAGCTGGAAACATTGGCCAGGGCACATTTCACAGATGAGAGCAAGTTTGTTTGCGGAATTGATGTGGCTCACGCGCGTAAGTTTTCGAAAATTCATCCCTTGAATGCACAAACCGAAAAATTTGAAAATAAAACGGAAGGGAGAGAAAGGGGTGAAGATGACGGATTTGTTGAAAGGAAGTTTGATGCATTTGAATTTTCTGAAAAGGCTGCAGAAAGGGCTGGGGAGGTCGAAATCTGGAAGGATAAACTGCTGGATTTGAGTTTTCGAAACAGGCTGCTGAATTTCAGACCTAACAGAGGAACGATAGAAATACTGTGTGAAAATCCTGCTCAGATGGAGGATCTTCTGGCAGATGGTTCACTTTTTGAAATAGTTCCGCAGCCGGTTCAGAGTGCATTAAATGCTTCCCGGAGTGATCTGGAAGAAATTTTGTCTGATCAGATCACAGAAAGCTTTCGGCGAAAACAACTACTTACAAAAATATCAGAAGATAAATTCGGCGCTGTTTTAAATGGGCTTTTCCGGGATGTGGTGAATTCGGAGGAAGAAACAGGTTCTAACACGCTTTATCTCGCATTGGGTATTTTGTGTTGGCACGAAACCGAAGGGAGTCAGGTGGTGAGACGTTCACCCATTTTAATGCTGCCAGTAAACCTTTTAAAACTACGGGGAAATAAATTCAAATTGAAATTGCGCGATGACGATTCCGTATTGAATATGACCTTGCTTCAAAAACTGAAACGCGATTTCGATATTGATTTTCCAGGACTCGATCCGTTGCCGGAAGATGAATCCGGTGTGGATGTGCCCTTGGTTTTTAATATTATCAGGCAGGTTATTCGTGATAAACGGGGATGGGAAGTAAAAGATGAAGTATGGCTCGGAGAATTCTCTTTTCAAAAATTTCTTATGTGGAAGGAGCTGAACAATCATTACGAAAAAATGCTCGAGAGCCCGATAACACGGCGAATTATGACGGCCGAATCACCATCATCAGTGCCGGAATTTATCACGGAAGAACAGGTGGAAAAACTTCTGCATCCCAAGGATATCTATTGCCCGCTCTCGGCAGACTCTTCGCAGATGGCTGCTGTGCTCTCCGCAGCAAATGGAAGCAGTTTCGTGCTTCAGGGACCTCCGGGAACGGGTAAGTCGCAAACAATAGCCAATATGATTGCCCATTGTGTTGGAATTGGCAAAAGGGTGCTTTTCGTTTCCGAAAAGAAAGTGGCCCTCGAAGTGGTGTTTAAAAGGCTTCAGGAAATAGGACTTGGCGTTTTTTGTCTTGAACTGCATTCTAAAAAATCAGAAAAGAAAGAGGTCGTTAAAAGCTTTTATAAGGCTCTCGAACATTCTTCTGCCGGACTGAATGGGGAATGGGAACAGGTCTCTTCTGAACTAAAATCGTCCAGAGATATTCTGAATAATTATTTCGAAGCATTGCATGCGCAAAGTCCATCGGGCGTTTCTGCTTTTCAGGCTTTCAGCAATGCTTCCAGAAGTGAACAAACAATACAAATAAATCTGGAAATTGACGATGTCCTGCAGCTGAGCTCTTCCGATCTCACAGAAATCAAAACCCTGCTTAAAAAATGGTGCGGTTATGTTTCGGAGCTTTCTGATGACACATTTGGCGCCTGGAGCGGGGTAAAAAAAGAAATCTGGAGTAGTACTTCGGAAGATGATATGATCCGCACCGGAAAATTGATCAATGAACAAATTGAGCAAATTGAAAAAATCATCAAAAACGGCGATTCTAAATTTCCTTTAAATGCAGGATGGAATACCGGCAATTGGAAAGTTTTTGGAGCGCTATTGACGCATATCCTTTCTTTGCCTGCCGTGGTTGTTCAATTAGATCAAATCAATGATTTTAATTCATTTCAGGAAAAGTTTAATCTTCATCTCAATCACCTAAAAATTCATCAAACCCTGGAGGCGGAGCTGAGACAATACTTCCAGCCTGAAGTTTTAAATGCCGATTTTGCCGTTTTGAAAAAGGAACTTCGTCGCACCAGGGAAGGTTTTTTCCTGATAAAGGCCTTCAGACAATATAAATTTAAAGCCAGACTTAAAGGGAAGATACAAGGGGAAATGAAACCTTTATCTGTCTATGAATCGGTGATCGACAAAGGCATATCTTTTCAGAAACTTGCTGCGGAGGCCAGGGATGCGGCCAGCTTTGTCGAAATGCATACAGGTGGAAAGTACGCGGTTGAGAGAGATGGTTTGTTTCGGGAAGCCATCGAATGCACCTTGGGAATACATCATTGTTTAATTCACCTTTATTCAGCCGATTTTGAAATTTATGCCAAAGTAAAAAGTGCGCTTGCAGAGATGATGAAACACCGTGAGGTCGCTTTGGCGACCTCATCCCGAATTCGAAAGGAAATATGCGATACAAAAGAACAGGTGGCGGAGATGTTGCAATTAATTGAAAAGATTGAAGCCATACTGGAAACTGACAGCGATTTTTTCCATATCCCGATTTCTGAAATACGCGTCAAAATCCAAAAATTACTGCATAGTTCTTCCAGTTTCAGGGATGTGGCTGCGATG
Organism: Flavobacteriales bacterium; assembly: GCA_038249755.1. Classification (GTDB taxonomy): domain Bacteria; phylum Bacteroidota; class Bacteroidia; order Flavobacteriales_D; family Cryomorphaceae; genus JBBQZU01. Next base: position 5,877 of record JBBSDD010000079.1, read on the forward strand.
AATGTTTTGCGCGCAAATATGTGCAAGATGGGATTGTCTCCATTGTTTCAGGCCGTGAATGCGGGTAAGACAGACCGCAAAAATATTGGGTTTATTTTCAATTATAATTTTCACAGACAGTGGCTGGGTGAAAAACAAAAGGGCAGTGAAATCCTGAATAATACAACGGGAATTCAGTTGAATGGAAGTGACAGTGATTTTAAAAATTCCGATACAACGTATCGAAATTTTGCGCAAAGAGCGCTCACTTCTCAAATTTCAATTTCCAAACCGAGGCTTGGCAGTTTTGTATTGCCCGACAGTCCTGTTGGATTGGTGGTAAGAGAACACAACAAAACCAGGCGCCATATGCCCATTAGAAAATTTCTGGAAGAAATAGATCCCATATCAAAATTGCTCAAGCCCTGTTACCTCATGAGTCCGATGTCGGTGAGCCAATATCTTCCGGTATCACCAGATTTTGACATCGTTATTTTTGATGAGGCTTCGCAGATTCCACCTTGGGATGCCATAGGGTCCATCTCGAGGGGCAAACAAGCCATCATCGTCGGAGACAATAAGCAGTTGCCTCCAACGGCTTTCTTTAGCAATCAGGGAGAAGGTGACAGCGATGAAATGGTGGATTGCGAAAGTGTGTTGCAAATGTTTGGTTCCATGTTTCCAGAAATGTTGCTCAAATGGCATTACCGGAGCCGGTCTGAAAGTCTGATCAGTTTTTCGAACTACCACATTTATGAAAATCGATTGCACACTTTTCCATCAAGTGAAACAGACGACAATAAAGTGTCTCTTACGGTGGTGAAAGGCGATCAGGCATTTTACGACCGAAGCGGATCCCGCACCAATCGCGGAGAAGCAAAAGCGGTGGTGGAGGAAATATTTTCGCGACTGCGCAAAAATTCATCGGCTTCTATTGGCGTGGTCACTTTCAGTTCGGCACAGGCCACTCTGATCAGAGATCTGATAGATGCACAGCTTCTGCTGGAATCGAAATTTGAACCTGCATTCGATGTGAATAATCCGGAGTATGTATTTGTGAAAAACCTGGAAAATGTGCAGGGGGATGAAAGGGAAATCATCCTGTTTTCTATAGGATATGGAAAGGACTCATTGGGGCGCATCCACCTTAATTTCGGACCGCTCAATAATAGCGGAGGCGAAAGAAGGTTGAATGTAGCTGTTACAAGGGCTAAATCTGAAGTGAAGATCTTTGCCAATTTTCATCCACGGGAGTTTGATGTGAGTGGAAGTACGTCGGAAGGATTGCGTTTATTAAAAGAATATCTTTTGTACGCCGAAGGTGGACGTGCGAGTCTGATCAGACAGGTAAAAAGCAACCAAACGGATGCTTTTGATTCCGGTTTTGAAAAGCAGGTGGCCACAAAGTTACGCGCCTTGGGATGGGAAGTACGCACGCAAATTGGCGTGGGAGGGTACCGCGTTGATTTAGGTATTGTGCATCCCGAGTACCCGGGAAAATATCTTGCCGGAATTGAATGCGATGGTGCCCGGTATCATTCTGCCCGATCAGCGCGGGACAGAGATATTTTAAGACAGGCAGTGCTGGAGGGGCTTGGATGGCGTATACTTCGGATATGGTCTACGGATTGGTGGTATGACGCGGAAAGGAGCATTGACATAATTGATGCAGGATTGAAACTGTTTTTGGAAGAGAAAAAATCAGATGATAGACAGGCAGAAACGAAAGAGACAAGCGATGACTATATTTCGACGGAAATCGAACCATTGGTTTCAGAATCAGATCCTCCCGTAGAAGTAATTTTATTGCCGAAATTCGATATATCGGTTGTGAGCCTTTCCACTTATGGCGATTTTTATGTGAGCCGCAGCCTTGTAAAGCAACAATTGATAGAAGTTGTCAAACTGCTTTCGCCTATTTGTAGGGATGAATGTTTCACGATTGTTTGCAAAGCCTGGGGTTTTTCAAAAAAGGGAAGCAGGATTGTGCAGTTTCTGGATGCGTGTGCGCAATCAATACATAAAACGACAGCCGGAGGACATACTTTTTTCTGGAATACTTCCGAACAGGTCAAGGAACTGGATCACTTCAGAGCACCAATTGATGGAATCCAGCGGCACCCTTCAACAGTCGCTCCAGAAGAACTCCGGTTTGCGTTTTTGCCCATACTAGAGGCAAACATACAGGTTCAGAAATCTGAACTGTTTAAAGAGATTGGGAAAATGTTGGGATATAGCAGGGTCACTACAGAGACGATGGCTGCAATGGAGCCAGGATTAAAGCATTTATGTGAATTGGGTGTTGTGACAGTGGATGATGGTTTGGTGAAGTATCATATGGGGGTGAGGTAGATATATATAGTTTATGGTCAATTCACGAATCTCCGGAATGGCATAGTTGAAATGGTCTGCTTCGGTATATACTTTGATTTCATCGTCCACCTTTTTCACTTCATCATCCCGCATCTCGATGGTTTTTAATGCTCTCCCGGCTGGTGGGCCTGTGTTGGTGAAAACTGATGGTATCGTTTGCCGAGCCTTTGATTTCCCAAAGCTCAAATGGCAGGTCTTTAAATTCGATGCTTTGCATCTGTTACTTGCTAAACTCCGGACTCACAAAAATTACCCGCGACTGACTCCAGTCTACTTCCTGCTTGCGCAGTGGATTGCCGGAGCGCTCGAAATACTCCAGAACAAAATCAGCTTTGTTGTTGAGTAAAAGCGACGAGTAAGAATACCCTTGGTCTACGATGGAATAGCTATGGCCCTTTTTGTATTCGATGTTGACAAATGCTTTCCGCTCCGGGTCGTAAGCCAAAGTATCAATGCACAAGCCTCCAATCGAAAACCCGGTGCAGATAGAGTCCAGATCGAAAAGGACTTTAAGGTTTTTTTTGAAAAGTCTAAGTATATTCCGATCAAGCTTGAGTGCAGGATCTTCATTCTCAGGAGACGAGCGTTTCCACCGCGAAGTACGAAATATCGTAATTCCTACCCATCAAAAAATCATTT
>JBBSDD010000080.1:0-8852 GCA_038249755.1 Flavobacteriales bacterium
CATCAGGGCTAGTTTTGTGCCTTCTTCACTTCGCGCATCCACCTGCATTCCGATTTGTTTGATCTTCTGCATGTCATATGCAGTAAGCCCGGTGAAAATCAACACGCCGATCGCGCTAATAAGATAATCGAGGACTGAACTGGCCATAAACCAATTCACAACCATTGCAATGATTAATCCGATAAGCGCCATATAAAGAATCGAACCCATTTTGGTGAGGTCCGTGCTGGTGGTATAGCCCAACACCGCCATTGTTCCAAAAGTGGCTGCAGTGATAAAGAATGTCGTGAATATTGTTCCTGATGTGTACATCAGAAATATGAAACTCAAACTGATTCCCATCAAGACGGCGTAGAGCATAAAGACAGATAACATCGTTGCGCTATTCAGTTTTTTATAACCGAAGCCCATCAGCAGCACCAATCCAAACGGGGCGAGCATCACAATCCATCCAAGAATTGACATACCCCCGGTAGGGTTGATCAGGTAAGACATCAGCACTTCGCTGCTGCCAAACCACCAAGCCATCACACCGGAAATCACCAGCGCGCCTGCCATATAGGTCATTACATTGCTCACAAAATCCTTTGCCACAGCGCCTGTTTGTGCTTCGGCGGCAAAAGGAGTCTGGCTGTTTGATAAAAAATTACGGTTGTCCATTGTTTAGTGCAGTTTTGACGAAATTAAATTAATAAACTCAGATCTTGTTTCTTCTTTCAAAAATTGTCCATAAAAAGCCGAAGTGGTAGTTACCGAGTTTTGTTTCTGCACACCGCGCATTTGCATGCACATGTGCTGGGCTTCGATGACCACTGCAACTCCTTGCGGATTTAAAGCTTCCTGAATGCAATCGCGAATTTGATTTGTCAGGCGTTCCTGCACCTGCAATCTTCGTGCAAAAGCATCGACAACCCGCGGAATTTTGCTCAAGCCGACAATTCGTCCGCTTGGAATATACGCGATGTGCGCTTTTCCAAAAAATGGGAGCAGGTGATGTTCGCACATGCTGTATATTTCGATGTCTTTCACCAGAACCATTTGCGAATAGTTTTCTTCAAAAATGGCCGATCTGATGATTTCTTCAGGATTTTCGTGGTAACCTTTGGTGAGGAACTTCATGGCTTTTGCCACGCGTTTGGGTGTGTCTAAAAGCCCTTGTCTGTCAGGGTTTTCACCAAGTTCGAAGAGCACTTCGCGATAAAGCCCTTCCATCTTCTTCTGACTATCCAACGCTGCGCCTTCCTGACTTTCTATCATTCCATTTCATTTTTATTCACCAAAATATTCGGCGTAGTTGTTGGCTGTTTCGTGCAGTCTTACGGAGTGTAATTTGCATCCATGTTGCTCCACCTCAACCTGCAATTGTTGCCAGATGGCTACTGCCAAATTTTCAGTACTTGGCATGATATTTTGCATAAACGGAACATCCATGTTCAAATTCTTGTGATCCAAGGCATCAATCACCCTGCTTTTCATAATCGTACTCAGCAATTTCAAATCCATCACGCAACCGGTATCCGGATTTGGCTCACCTTTCACTGTCACGAACAAATCGTAATTGTGTCCATGCCAGTTGACATTCGCACACTTGCCAAATACCTCGAAATTTCTGGCATCTGACCAATTCGGATTCCATAATTTGTGCGCTGCATTAAAGTGCTCTCGTCTTGTAATATGTACCAACGGCATTCCCCAAAAATATTGGCCGCAAAGATACAATCTTATTTCCGATCGCGATATGTCTCTCACCCTTGTGAAATCAATATCTTTGGCCAATTAAACACACCTTGAATGATTATAATTACCGGTGCTGCGGGATTTATCGGAAGTTGTCTCACAGCCGGGCTTAACGCCAAAGGATACGAAGACCTTATTCTGGTCGATGACTTTTCGAAAAGCGAAAAAGATTCAAATCTTAAAGACAAAATTTTCACGCAGAAAGTCGACCGCAAAGAATTTGCAAACTGGCTCGAAGCCAATCACAAACTTGTGTATTTCGTTTTTCATCTTGGTGCGCGCACCGACACAACTGAATTTGATAAATCGATTTTTGATGAACTCAATCTGAATTATTCGAAAAAGGTATGGCAGCAATGTGCCGACCTCGGCATCCCGCTGGTATATGCGAGTTCGGGAGCTACATATGGTCTGGGCGAACATGGATATGACGACAACCACGAGGTAATCGAAAAATTAAAACCCCTCAATCCATATGGCGATTCAAAAAACGATTTTGACAAATGGGCTTTGAAACAACCCAAATCACCTTATTTCTGGGCGGGTCTCAAATTTTTTAATGTTTACGGACCCAATGAAAATCACAAAGGCCGGATGGCATCTGTGGTTTTTCACGCTTACAATCAGATCAGGGAAAAAGGTTTTGTAAAACTCTTTCGGTCGCATCATCCCGACTACAGAGACGGTGAACAATTACGCGATTTCGTCTATGTAAAAGATGTTGTCGATGTCTGCCTTTTCCTCATGAAGCATAAAAGCCCTTCCGGTTTGTATAATCTCGGCACCGGGCAGGCGCGCAGTTTTTTGGATTTGGCGAAAGCCACCTTTCAGTCTGTGTCGGTTGAACCGAAAATTGAATTTATCGACACCCCGGAAGACATCCGCGATAAATACCAGTATTTTACGCAAGCGGAAATGGGAAAATTGCGCGATGCGGGCTTCAAACAAAACTTTATGACATTGGAGGAAGGAGTAGCGGATTACGTGAAAAATTATTTGCGCACCAGCGCAAATATGTAATTCAAGCCATTATCCGTTTTGAAAATTATAGCGCTTTTTTCAGCTCCAGCAAAAATGCCCTGATGCCTTCGAGTTTTTCGATGACCACCACATTGTCCGACACGTCTTCTTTGTTGTCTTTGAGTTTGGATTTTGCTCCTTGCAGGGTATACCCGCGTTCCTTCACGAGGTGGTAGATTATTTTCAGGTTGTCGACATCCGCTTGCGTAAATAGCCGGTTTCCTTTTTTGTTTTTCTTGGGTTGAAGAATGTCGAATTCCTTTTCCCAAAACCGGATAAGCGAATTGTTGACCTCAAACATGGCCGCTACTTCACCAATGGTGTAGTACAGTTTTTCTACTTCTCTTTCTTTATAAGGCATCTTAGTCGAATGATTGGTTGGCATGTGACGAAAGTTCAATCATCAGATCGTATTCCTGCGGTGTCAAATCATTGAAGTAGAAATTGGCAGGATTGATTTTCTTTCCATCCTTTATGACTTCGTAATGCAGGTGAGGCCCGCTGCTTGTCCCTGTATTTCCTATTTTTCCAATTACATCTCCCCGTTTTACTTTTTGGCCTCTTTTCACGTCAATAGCGCTCATGTGGGCATAGAGGGTTCGATAACCAAAACCATGATCGATGACCACGTGTTTGCCGTATCCGCTTCGCGCATTGATCACCTGGATGACCTTTCCATCGCCGGTTGAGAAAATATCTGTTCCTACGGGAGCAGAAAAATCCATTCCTGCATGCATTTTGCTCACTTTATAAATGGGGTGAATCCGGAATCCAAATCCACTTGCCACACGTTTCATATCCTTGTTGGCCACCGGTTGAATGGCCGGGATAGAGGCGAGAAGCTGTTCCTTGTTTTTCGCCATTTCGATCACTTCATCAAAAGACTTCGTTTGAACATACATCCTTTTGGCAATGTCGTCCAACCGTTTTGAGGTAGAAATAACCAGCTTTGAATTGTTGAAACCTTCCAGATCCGAATACCTGTTTACGCCACCCACCCCTGCTTTCCGCACATTTGCAGAAATGGGCTCCGCTTCAAATATGACCCGGTAAATATTATCATCGCGTTTTTCGATGTCATTCAAAACGCGCTCCAGCAATCCGAGATCTTTGTTGAGTAGCGTATACTTTTGCTGGAGCTGTGCATTTTCCCTTTTCAACACCAATTCTTTCGGCGAATCAATAAATGTATAGGCGAGGGAAAGAATAATCCCCGCAAAAAACATCCCTACCAACAGATAAGTCAGGCCTTTTTTTAGCCTGTCTTTCACCGTTAGCTGGATTTTTTCATAATTCAGCGTTGAGGGATTGTACTTGTATTTTATTTTTGCCATCAGGCGAAATGGTTTGAGGTCTAAAAGTATCTAAATTGACCAGTTTACACAATATACTTGTGTCGATGAAATCTGCATCTTTGCCGAAGAATTAAATAGCTTCTATGAAATCTGCTCAGATCAGGGATAAATATCTGTCCTTTTTCAAGTCAAAACAGCATGTCCTTGTCGATTCTTCACCCATCGTGGTAAAAAACGACCCGACGCTCATGTTTACGAACGCGGGGATGAATCAGTTCAAAGATATTTTTCTCGGCAACGAGCCGGCAAAAAATCCCCGCGTGGCAGATACCCAAAAATGCCTGCGGGTGAGCGGTAAACACAATGACCTCGAAGAGGTGGGTGTAGACACATACCACCACACCATGTTTGAAATGCTCGGCAATTGGTCTTTTGGCGACTATTACAAACGCGAAGCCATCGAATGGGCTTGGGAATTACTCACCGAAGAATACCAAATTGAAAAAGACAGAATTTACGTCACCGTTTTCGGAGGAGATGAGGCCGATGGTTTGCCTTTTGATCAGGAAGCCTTCGATGTATGGAAAAATCTTTTGCCCGAAGAGCGGATTCTGGCCGCTTCCAAAAAAGATAATTTTTGGGAGATGGGTGAAACCGGACCATGTGGACCTTGCAGTGAAATACACGTCGATACCCGAGATGAAGACAGTAGGAAGGAAATACCGGGAAAAAATCTGGTAAACAACGATCATCCCCAGGTGATTGAAATCTGGAATCTGGTTTTTATGGAAATGCAGCGCCGATCTGATGGGTCACTTGCAGGACTTTCGGCAAAACACATCGATACCGGAATGGGTTTCGAGCGGCTTTGTATGGTGCTTCAAGGGAAACAGTCGAGTTACGATACCGATGTTTTTTCGCCGCTCATCGGTTTTCTCGAAAAGGAAACCGGCTTCACTTACACCCAATCTGATTCGAAAAAAGATATCGCATTCAGGGTCATGGCCGACCACGTGAGGGCTGTGGCTTTTGCCATTGCAGATGGCCAAATGCCATCGAATACCGGAGCAGGATACGTAATCCGACGTATTTTGAGAAGAGCGGTGCGGTATGGATATAGTTTTCTCGACAAAAAGGAACCTGTGATGCATGGCCTTGCCGGCGTCCTGATTAACCAAATGGGCGATTTTTTCTCAGAGTTAAAGTCGAATTCCAACCTGATTCAACAGGTAATCCGCGAAGAAGAAGAGTCATTCCTCCGCACGCTTTCCAAAGGAATACAGCTGATAGAAGACATCATCCAAAGAACGGACGAGAAAGAGATCAGCGGTCAGGTGGTGTTTGAATTGTACGACACTTTCGGTTTTCCAGCAGATCTCACTTCCCTGATCCTTTCGGAAAATGGAAAAACATACAACGAAAAGGCTTTCAATGAAGCGCTGGAGTTGCAAAAATCGCGGTCGCGCAATGCGGCCATTCAGGATACCGGCGATTGGGTGATACTCCGTGAGGCTCCAGCCACAGTGTTTGTAGGGTATGATGCCACGGATGCAGATATCTATCTCACCCGATACCGAAAGGTAAAACAGAAAGGAAAGGAGCAGTATCAGCTCGTTTTTGACAAAACTCCTTTTTATCCGGAAGGGGGAGGGCAGATAGGCGATCGGGGTTATGTCGAATCAGGTGGCGTGCGCATTCCAATTGATGGCACCTTTTGGGAAAATAATCTGATCGTGCACGTATCTCAACGTTCACCGGAAGCGCTAACCGGCGAAGTGGCTGCCTACGTAGCTGCCGACAGGCGGGCCTTTACAGCGCGAAACCATACTGCCACCCACTTGCTGCACCTCGCTTTGCGCCAACTCCTCGGCACCCACGTAGAGCAAAAAGGCTCGCTCGTGGATGTGGATTATTTGCGCTTTGATTTTTCTCATTTCACGAAAGTGAGTGCAGAAGAATTGAGAATCATTGAACAAAAAGTTAACGCCATGATCCGAAAAGATATGGCGCTGGAAGAATTTCGCAATATCCCCATTCAACGAGCGAAAGAAATGGGTGCCATGGCGCTTTTTGGCGAGAAATACGGTGACCATGTACGCGTGATTCGGTTTGGTGAATCGGTCGAACTTTGCGGTGGTACGCATGTAAATCGGACGGGTGAAATTGGGTTTTTTAAAATTATTTCGGAGGGATCTGTGGCTTCAGGCATACGCCGTATTGAGGCCATCACGGCTTTGGCGGCAGAAAATCACATTTTCGAACGTCTGGACCTGGTGGACGCCATTTCCGAAAAGCTGAAAGCGCCTGGAAATGTAGCCAAAGCAATTGATGTTTTACTCGGGGAAAACCAGGAATTGCTCAAAGAAATTGTCCGTTTTAAAAGAACCCAGGCCGGACTCGTCAAGCGTGAATTGATTGATGGTATTGAAGTCATTGACGGCGTCAATTTTATTGCGCGAAACGTGGAGCTTGACGTTGCAAATATCAAAGACATAGCCTTTCAGTTAAAAACTGAAATGGCGCCATTGTTTCTTGTTTTGACGACGGCCGAAAATGACAAAGCCACAATTAGCGTGGCTTTGTCTGATGATTTGGTTGAATCAAAACTATTTAATTCCGGTCAGGTCGTGAAAGAATTGGCCGGATTAATTGGCGGGGGTGGCGGTGGTCAAGCTTTTTTTGCCACAGCTGGCGGGAAAAAACCGGAAGGCATACCGCAGGCGCTAAAGCGTGCCCGTGAAATATTAAGCGAGCGCTGAGGCAGTGTGGCCTTCATCACTTAATTTCGTTTTCATGCCGTATACCGGGCCGAGATATTCTGTTTCGTATGACAAGCCAAGGTTCAAGACGTAAAAAGCGTTGAAAACAATGACCATGACATAATCGACAATGGTGTTTTTGCCAAAGCTGTTGCACAATTCGATATATACCTTGGGAATCAGGTAAAGCTGACCATAAACAGGTATGAGAAACAGAAAAATGTGGCTGGCAGGTCGGCCAACGACGCGAAGGAATACGATAAGATTCCAGATAGGTATGATACTGGCTATTCCTGGCTGGTTGGCTTTTTCGTATAGCCTCCATTGAGCTACAATAGCAATGAGGGAAAAAATGCCGACCAAAAAGAATAGCCCGTCACCCAAAGATGCGTAAAACGAGCTGAAAGTGGATTCTGCAAATTCAGTAATGCTGCTCATAATATTTTTTTTTGTAACCCCACTATTTAATTTTTCGTAGGGTTGGGATTCTATTTTTAAGACGGCGGGCATTTTAAGCGGTTGCCTTTTGTCGGCGTGTTTTATTTACACCATTGGCTGTGTTGATAAAATTAGCTGATGCATCTCTCATGCTCCGATTTTCATATTTATTATAATGCCTTGGTGTTAAGTTAGTCGTTTCACAACAGTGTTCAACGTACACCTGAAAAATAGATGGCGGCATATTATGAATTGGAAAATAACTTTCGGTACTTTGCCTGTTTGGATTTTTTTAGTTCGTGGGCAATTTCTTTCAGTTGGTAATTAAATTTCTGTTATTGGTATTATTACTCGCCCAAACGGAGCTGATCTGTCAGGATATAACCATCGTCAATAATTATCCCATTGCCCGCGATGCGGTGGATGAAGAAAATTTTGTTTTGTCTAAAGTGAGTCAACACACGTATATCGTTAATGAATACGTGCCCTTGGAAAGTGGTCCAAGAAATCAGCTCAATCAGATGATCATTTATGGTCTGCGATCTTACATTGATAATCAATATTATAGCGAAAAAGGAAGTGTTGTGGCGACGGAGGGTTCAGTAGAATTTAATAAATCGGCCAGCGCCATTGTGAGAAACGCGATTTGGATACACGATCGCCCGTTTCATGAGGATTTTAAAACTTTTTCTCCCGGTTTTATTTCAAAAGTAGCAGCGATAAAAAAGTTGGATGGCATGCGGTTAAAAACCGGATCCATGGAGCTTTCGCCTCCTGAAAATGGCGCAATGAATCTATATGCTTTCCAAAGAATGGTTTACGAATTGAAAGTTGCTGCTGAACGGGAAGCGGCTGATTTTCTCGACAAGTATTTGGGAAAATCTGACGTTGTGAAATCCTTGGACAATCCAACAACATCTAAAAGTACAAGTCCTCAATTGGACGAATTTATTTATCAGCTTCAGCCGGATCCGAGTGTAGCTGACGATCTCGCCGCATTGAAACCCAATGTGAATGATCAGTCATTTAACTCCAAACCAAGCAGGCCCCGACGAGGTGATCCATATTCAGCCCAGATAGTAGAACTTCTGGCAAAGAATAATAAGATTCTGGAAAATTACGGCTATCGCTTTGAAGATTTGCAAAACCAGATCAATGAAATTCGCAACGATCAATCAGTTGAAGGTGTGCGCGATGAAGTAAAGGCGATGAGTGAGATGATCCGCGAAGTGCTCAATGCGCGACCTGGAGGTGCGTCTGCCAATGCACCAGTCACTTCAGCATTTCAGTCATCAATTATTCTCATTTTTGATAAAAACGAGTACGACCTATCTATTGGCCAGCAAGCCCAGCTGAATAAGGCGGTTTTGGAACTGCGACTTGATCCATCACTTACTGCTTTGGTGAATGGCTATGCAGATAAAACGGGAGATGCTGAAATAAATGCGCGAATCTCGCGATTGCGGGCTCTGGCGGTTGGTGATTATTTAAACGATCAGGGTGTGGCTTCCAATCGATTGATCATTAATTTTTTAGGAGACCAGGAAAGCGACTCAGCCAATCCAGCCGATCGAAAAGGGGAAGTGATTTTAATGAAAAATTA
>JBBSDD010000081.1:0-8840 GCA_038249755.1 Flavobacteriales bacterium
ACCCCTCCGCGCACCTGGGCATTGCGGATACTGTCAGTAAAGTCGATCTGATCGGCTCCATCGCCAAATTCAAAAGGTCGCCGGTCGCCAGTGATTTCGTCACCCTGTCCGGCTTGTTTCGTGCGGTGGCCGCCCTGTGCACCTTTTTTGAGTTGTCCGAAAACCTGATCCAATGAACGTTTTCGGATGGCTTGTTCGGTTTTTCCCGTAAGGGTGGCACCACCACTACCTTCACCCTGTCCATCTCCGGGCTGCTGCAGGTATCCCTTCTGGAAAAGATCTGCGATGAAATCATCGATGGTATAATTCTCGTCTGTGAGTTTATGCTCCTTGTCCAGTTCGCGCAACCAGTCGAGGGCTTCATCGACATCGCCAGATGTGTGAACCATGAGCTCCAGAAAAATCTCCAACAACCGCTCGAATGGGGTTCGTTTGTCTTTTTCCGGTATATATTCTGTGAAGCTGTATCCTATCATGGGCTAAATTTACGAAACACCGCTTGTATAACTCCTCAGCCATTCACCTTGTTTTAGCGATGCGCTCCCTGAGGTTTTTTTACTTTTGCCCTTATGGAAAATGAGACTGCTTTTGCAGCATTTATAGAAGTGTGGCTTCACGATCAACTTGGGGTCAATCAAGTGCTCACAGAATTGTTGAAATTGGTGATTCTGGTGACTCTGATGTTGCTTATAGCTTTGATTTTGTGGTTTCTTGCCCAGCAAATTATCAATCGATTTGTCAACCGACTCGTCAAAAGAACGAATACCAATTTTGACGACATACTGCAGGAAAAGCGCGTTTTTCGCAAGTTGGGCCACATCATTCCAGTGGTGGTAATCAGTTGGCTCACGCCAGTTGTGTTCACAGATTATCCTGAGTTTATTCCAACAGCAAACAGAATCACCTCGGTTTTCAACGTTTTGATCATCATCAGGGTGTTGCACCATTTTATCAACGCCCTTCAGGTTTACCTCGCGCAATCGCACAAATACCATGATAAACCTATAGCTAGTTATACCCAGCTTGGAAAAATCCTCATCTGGGCAGTGGGTACATTGATTTTAGCCAGTCTGATCATCGGCAAAAATCCGCTTTACATGTTTACCGCGCTGGGTGCGGTTTCCGCTGTGCTTATTCTTGTGTTTAAAGACACCATTCTGGGCTTTATCGCGAGCATCCAACTTTCGGTAAACAATATGATCCGTATTGGCGACTGGGTGTCGATTCCGAAATACGGTGCCGATGGTGATGTCATAGAAATCAATCTCACGACGGTAAAGGTGCGCAACTGGGACAATACCATTTCGACAGTGCCTACGTATTCATTCATTTCTGACAGTTTCAAAAACTGGCGCGGCATGCAGGAAAGTGGCGGCCGGCGTATTAAACGGGCTGTCAATTTAAAGATCTCATCGATTCGGTTGGCTGATGAGGAAATGTTGCAGCGTTTCGAAAAGATCGAATTGGTGCGCGAATATATCAAAGATCGCCGCGAACAAATTACCAGGCACAATGCCGAAAACCAAGCGGATACGGAAGCCTCTATCGTCAATGGTCGACGGATGACAAATATTGGCGTATTCCGGGCCTACATCAGAAATTATCTATCGCGAAATTCCAATCTCAATCAGGAGATGATTCATATGGTGCGGCAAATGGATCCCACCGAACATGGCGTGCCACTTGAAATTTATTGTTTTTCCAAAATCAAAACCTGGGTGGAATATGAAATCATCCAATCCGACTTATTCGATCATATTCTGGCAGTGGTTCCATACTTCGATCTGGAGGTATTTGAAGTTCCTGCCGGTTCAGACTTTCAAAAATTAGCCAATCTTAATTCAAATTAAATATGAGCTTTCCGCAAAAAAACCACGAAGTCGACTTTAAAATAATCGGTGAAGAACTCCAGTGTGTGGAGATTGAACTCGATCCGCAGGAATCGGTCATTTCCGAAGCAGGATCATTTATGATGATGGATGATGCCATTGAGATGAAAACAATTTTTGGAGACGGATCGGCCCAGGAACAGGGTCTTTTCAATAAATTTCTGTCAGCTGGCAAAAGGGTGTTGACAGGTGAGAGCTTGTTTCTCACGGCATTCACCAACATGGGTTATGGCAAGCGCCACGTCACATTTGCGGCCCCTTATCCGGGAAAAGTGATTCCGCTCAATCTGAGTTTTTTGGGTGGAAAGATTGTATGCCAGAAGGATTCTTTTCTGTGCGCTGCCAAGGGCGTTTCTGTTGGAATTGAATTTCAAAAGCGCATCGGCGTTGGCCTCTTTGGCGGGGAAGGATTCATCATGCAGAAACTCGAGGGCGACGGAATGGCTTTCGTTCATGCCGGGGGTACCGTTATCGAAAGGAAATTGATTCCAGGCGAGATTTTGCGGGTGGATACCGGATGTATTGTGGCCTTTACACAAACAGTCGATTACAACATTGAAATGGTCAGCGGTATCCGAAGCGCATTTTTTGGGGGTGAAGGATTGTTTTTTGCGACACTCCGAGGCCCGGGCACCGTTTGGATTCAGAGCATGCCCTTCAGCCGACTCGCTGATAAAATCATTGCAGCCGCTCCAAAAATGGGTGGAAAGCGCAAAGGAGAAGGAAGTATTCTCGGTGGTTTGGGGGGTTTATTGGATGGGGATAATCGGATTTAGATTTTGCCTGCCTGAAGGACGGCAATCAGGGTTTTTAGTTTTTGCCTGCCCAACGGTAATAAGGGTTTTTGGTTTTTTTGATCTGGCGAATTGGTCAGACAAAGCGATCGGGCGGAGTCGTGGCCGTAATTGGTCGAATCGTGTTACTTTGTATTATATTTTCTTTTTACTTGTTCAAACTTTCAGGATGCGGTATTTCACATTGGTTCTTTCGGTGTTTTTGGTGTGGGCAGTTGCGGGTAGTCTGCAGGCCCAGGATTTATTGGGTGATCAGTTTCATTCAGAAATTCATTTCCGGAAAACGGGCATGCTCGTACTGGGTTCCTGGGCTGCAGCCAATATCGCGGGGGGATTGGTATTGCGGAGTCAGACCGCTGGACGCGACCGTTATTTTCACGAGATGAACGCCATCTGGAATACGGTAAACCTCGGGATTGCAACTTTCGGGTATATTTCTGCTGCCCGGATGGGCGTTCCGGAATCGGCCTTCGGACTGTATCAGGCGCAGGAGTCGCTCGACAAAACCCTGCTTTTCAATGCCGGGCTCGACCTGGCCTACATTGCCGGCGGATTCTGGATGATCGAACGGGCCAGGAATACGAACGAGCGTCCCGAAAGGCTGGAAGGTTATGGACGGTCGGTGGTGCTGCAGGGTGCGTTTTTGTTTGTCTTTGATCTGGCTATGATCGGTTTGCACCAAAAGCTTAAAATTCCGGAAGCGATGGGGCTGAGCCTGCGGCCGGGGGCGCCTGACTTTTTCGCCTTTACATATGCATGGTAAATTGGAGTGAGGCTGGAAAATATGGCCAGCCTGGTTTGCGTTTTATGTAAGCGTTGTGTACCATTGATGATGCTGCCCGCAACACATTCAAGCAGAACTGATTGTAACACTTAATATTCGCTACTATGAACTGGTCCTTCCCGATCCGACACAAATGGCGCACCGCCTTGTTATTTACCATCATTCTGTCACTGATGTTGGTAAAAAATATTGTCGACAAGCAAAATGCCGAGGAGCTCAACTCCACTTTTAATTCGGTGTATGAAGACCGGCTGGTGGTAGAGCAATACATTTATCAACTTTCCAAACTACTGTATGAGAACAGATTGATGCTCGACGGATGTGCAGATCAGGAAGCATTGGTTTCAATGGGGCAGCGCTTGAAAACCAATAACCGGCATATGGACGAAATTATTGAAGCATATGCACATACGCACCTTACGGAAAATGAAGCGGTGGTTTTTGGTCACCTGCAAAAAGATATTGCGGCCATTGAAGCATTGGAATTCGCTTATCTCGCTGATCTGAGAGATCCGGTTCTTGTCCAAAATGATGCGGCAGTATTTAACACCACCTTCATGAACGCCATCGGTCACCTGAACGAACTTTCAAATATTCAGATGGAGATTGGTAAAGCCATGCGCGACAATTCGAATAAGGTGATTGCGGGGAGCACGCTATTGAGTCAACTCGAAATGGGGGTGCTCGTGCTATTCGGCTTGTTTGTACAATCGCTTATTTTTTCAGCGCGGTTGAGTGCTGTGAAGAAGGAAGTGAAGTTTGGGCTGAATTGAGGGGGCAATGGGCAACTGAGCGACGAAGGAGCGATCTCACTGAATGCAGGGAAGTAATTAGCAATGACCAATAAGTAACAAGTTTCGGTCAGTGTATTTCAGGCATGCCCCACTTTGTACTTAATACTTTGTACTTAATACTCACAACTTTGTACTTGATACTTTGTACTTAATACCCACTACCCACTACCCACGACTATTCCCCCAACGCTTTCATGATCTTCCCTTTCAATATCACCCCTTCAATGGCCGGTGTGCCGAATGAATAGGGGAGGTATGACAAGTGTTCGCAAGGTTCGGTGATGAAAATGTTGGCCACTTTCCCTTCGGTGATGGTTCCTGCATCCGCGCTTATTTCCATTGCTGCGGCTCCGTTGACGGTGGCCGCATTGATGGCTTCAGCAGGGGTGAGGTTCATTTTGATGCAGGCCAGAGACACGGCCAAAGCCATATTTCCGGAAGGGGCGGAACCGGGATTGTAGTCGGTGGCGAGGGCAAGTATGGCATTGCGTTTAATGAGTTCACGGGCGGGGGTGTAGGGAATGCTCAGGAACAAGCTGCAAAGTGGAAGCGCTGTCGCAATGGTATTTGCAGCTCCCAGTGCGGCATAATCTGCTTCTTCCATCACTTCCAGATGATCTACAGATACCACACCCGCAGCCACCAGTTTTGGAATGGCGCCGAGGGCATTGAATTGGTTGACATGGATTTTTGATTTCAGACCGTGGTCGGCGGCTTTCTGCACGATTTCCAGGGTCTCTTCCGCAGAGAAGTATCCGCTTTCGCAAAATGCATCTACATAATCGGCCAGATTGGCTTCCGCAACGGCGGGAATCATTTCTTCCAGTACGAGATCGATGTATTTTCGGCGGTCGTTTTTGTAAATCGCAGCGATGGCGTGGGCACCGAGAAAAGTTGATCGGATGATGAGGTCGCTATCGTCGCGGAGGCGTTTGATCACACGGAGCATTTTGAGTTCGGTTTCGGTGCTGAGTCCGTATCCGCTTTTTATTTCGATGGCTCCGGTGCCTTGCAGTGCCACTTTGTGCAAACGTTGCGAAGCCTGCTCGAACAATTCGTCTTCCGACATCCCGGCGAGTTTGGCAGCTGAGTTGAGTATTCCGCCACCCCGGTTGGCTATTTCTTCGTAAGACAGGCCTTTGATGCGGTCTTCAAATTCGCGTTCCCGCGTTCCCGCAAATACCAGGTGGGTGTGGGAGTCGCACCAGGAGGGAAGCACAAAACGCCCTTCGGCGTCGATCACTTCCAGGTTGCGCCAATCGGCGATGCCGCCCCATTCTTCCATGGTGCCAAAGGTGGATATACGTCCTTCATCGATGGCGAGGAATGCGTTTTCGAGAATGGGCAATTTATCGAGATCGGAGCCGCGGAGGTGGGTGGGGGGGGAATCATATACGCCGACAAGACCGCGGATGTTTTTAATTAAAACAGGCATTCAAAGATGTTTTTTGCAAAGGTGGGGTTTTTGGGGGAAATGAAGAACCGGGCTTACTCGACGAGCGCACGCCTGCCGCGGTGGCAACAACAGCTGAACCAAGCGAGGCACGAGCGAATCTCACGACTACCGCTACAAGCGAATACGCAGGAGTAAAGCTAACATCTGTCTGTAATGGAGAATGGATAATGGTTGAGCGGGACACGAGCGCTGATGCCTGCCCGCCAAATGTACTTGCCAAAGCGGAAATAGGCCTCATGATGAGGCACACGCCCAACCGGAAGCGCCGCGTTTTGATGAGCATACGGTGTATTATGGGATTGCGCGTGGGCGAGGCAGTGTGATTATCCATTTTAGTTGCCTCAAATTTTTATACCCCAATAATACAGCCCTCACTCCATATAATCCTGCCATTTCACCAGAACGTATTTTGCCTGGTTGTTCTCCGTTCGTCTCAGGTAGCCATAATCGTAACAAAATAAATAAACATCTCCTTTGTTGTTTTTCCAGTAATGGGTAAAAAACCTGGGGTCGAAGCCCGCTTTTATGAGGGTCTCTTTTCGCACTGTGGCCTTACCCGCTTGGTTGTAATGCTTGAGTAGCTTGCGGTTTTGCTTGAGCTGAAGGTCTATTTGTTTGAAGAGGGTGTATTTCTCTTTCTTCTTTTTCATGTAGTGATAGCTCGACTTGCAATGCGCGTCGCAAAAGAGCTTATCCACCCTGCCTTCTATTTCCTTTTGGCAGGCCAAGCAATGATGTGGTTTAGAAACAATCAAAATGCGTAGAATCAAATTACACGCCTAATTATACGCATAATTGAACGGTTAACCCAATTCTACGGCCAATAGGTCATTAAATTTACCCAAAATTATGGGTTATGGCAACACGAAGAGTCACATTAAAGCACCTATTAATAGAGAATCAACGCCAGATTGGACTTCAATTTTATCCCGACCACGTGGTTCAAGCCTTGATAAAAACCCTGCCCGACGTGCGGTGGAACCAAGAGTTTGGAATGGTTTACATCCTCAACACGAAAGCAAACATCGACATGCTGTTCAAGACTTTTGCAGGAATAGCATGGATAGACGCTGGATTGTTTTTCGGCAAAAGGATTCAAAACAACAACCCCGAACTGAAAGTAAAGCGCAGCCAGAAAAGCAGGCCGAAAGGCTTACCCGACTGCCCACCCGAATTCATTCAAAAACTAGAGGTAAACCGCTACGCCGCCAGTACGGCCAAAACCTACATACACTTCTTCGAACTATTCATGCACCACTTCAAAGACAAAAAGCTGCTCGAAATCAATCAACAAGACATACTGAACTACATCCAGTCGCGTGTAAATATTGGTAAATCAGATACCTATGTAAACCAGATGCTAAACGCTGTGAAGTTCTATTACGAAGTGGTATTGGACATGCCCAATCGGTTTTATTCTATCAACAGGCCACGCAAAAAGGAAGCGCTGCCCAAAGTCATCAGCAAAGAAGAGGTAAAGATGTTGCTGGATGCCATACCCAATCTGAAACATAAGTGTATTGTACAAACCCTTTATTCGGCGGGGCTGCGGCGCAATGAACTGCTCAGCCTCAAGCCGCACCATATCGATAGCAAGCGAATGGTGATAAAGGTAGAAGATGGAAAAGGCCGTAAGGACAGGCTCACCCTTCTTAGCCCCAAGCTACTCGATAATCTGCGGGCTTACTACAAACAGTACAAGCCAAAAGAGTATCTCTTTGAAGGTGCCAGGGGTGGGCAGTACAGTGGGACAAGTGTTGGAAAGATCATACTCAGCGCATCGAAGAGAGCTGGCATAGCACAACATGTTACCCCACATATCTTGCGCCATAGTTTTGCTACCCACTTATTGGAAGCCAATATAGACCTGCGCTACATCCAATCTTTGCCAGGGCACAGCAGTACCGCTGCCACTGAGATATTTACCCATGTGGCCACCAGGAATATTTCACAGATTGCCAGTCCGCTTGACAGCTTATAATTTCATATACTTGTGGGAATAAAAAAACGATTGACTTCGCTGGGCTCCTTACGTTGGTTGAGCCGAGACCATCAATTCACATGATACCAGGTAAGGGCAAAGGCGAAATAAGACACACTGGTGTGTGTTATCCGTCAATATCGCGGATAAAAGAACACGAGTGTGTGTTATCCAATTGTTGTGCTTCATGCAAACGAAATGAAAGAACCTTACTTCGACATAGAATGGATAATTGAATTAATAAAGGAGCAAGAACCTGACAGGCTTGACCTAATTGACCAATTGGTAAAATCTGAAAAGAAAAAATGGATGAGACAACCATATATTAGATTTGTTTCAGCAGAAAGACCGAATCTACCAGATTTAGAATGGCAATTTGATGAGAACATTGTTTTGGAACATGTAACAGAAGGAACTATTGTACTCGATATTCTCAAAGATGGTAGAATTGGGGGAATAGAATTCGTAAATCAAATTCCTCAATCGTGAAACAGATAATACCAAATTATCGAGAAATGGGATTTGCTGACAAATTAGGTTCCGAGTTGAAAACTGAAGTTGAACAACAGCTTCTTGTTGACCTTGGATTCTACAAAATAGATAAGAGAGACTTAAAATTTGATTGGTCAGAAAGCTGTATCGAAGGACATGCTACGGAAATCCTTGACGGAACAGTAGCAAATTTTTCAGGAATAGCGGTTTTTGGAAGTAAAGATGAGTTGGTCGCAGACGGTTGGATGGAATTTATTCTCGAGAAAGACTTTTTCCTTTTTTATTGGTAGTTTGTAAGAACATGGGACGGACTCAAAAAAATTAAAGAGAAAAAGGAAGTTGGAATTCCAAATCATATATGGAAAAGAATTCCAGACGAATACAAGTCGAAGTATAGAAGTAAAAGATTGAAAAAATAAGAAACACGAAAGCACAACATTCTGTATAGTGCATACCCTTCGGGATACACACCATACAGTAGCCGTTACCCAACATAAAAAAGCACAGTATTAGAGTAAGATGAAACTTTTCGACAAACATAAGAACCAACGTACAAAGCAAGAGATTGTCAAGCCCAGCCGCGCAATCCAAACCTTCGCTTACCAAACACTTGCTTTTTTCCCAACGCTCGGACTGACCGCAATTCTGCT
>JBBSDD010000082.1:0-8810 GCA_038249755.1 Flavobacteriales bacterium
GAAAATAACGTTACCAAAATCAGCGCCATCAAGACCGCCGTCAGCGGTTTTTTCTTTAACAACAGGTCGGAATTATACAAAGTTCTTGAATTAAATTTCAGGAAATAAACATACACTTTTCTTTAAACGCGGCGATCAAATCTGGTAAAACAAATCAACTTTTCTTTTCCTGATATCCTTCGGCCAAAATCCGGCTCGTGAACTGTAGACTTTCAAATTTTGTGAATACCATAATAGCCGAAAAAAAGCCTGAGAAATAAATACGATTTTAAAGTTCGCCTAAATTTATTTTTACATTCATCATTGATTTGCAGCGTGAAATAGAATTATTCCCAAAATAGATGACCGAATAACCAAACCATGACTCAAAATCTACAAAAATTCATCTTTGGCCTGATGGCTTCATGCTTATTGCTTCCTGCTTTTACGCAGGAAGTGGCCTGGTATCAACCCGGTCATGAATGGTTTTATAAAAGCTGGTGTTCGGGCGCCGGCGGTCCGGGTCCATGTGGTTATGCGCATTATACGGTGGAATCTGATGAGGTAATTGGTGGTTACGATGCTTCTACCTTACTGGGATCAGTATTTGATGAATCGGGAAATCTAATAAACAGCAACACGCATTACTTCAGAACATCGGGCGACAGCATTTTTCACTATTATGAACCTTCAGAAATCTGGTACCTGCTGTACAGCTTTAATACTCCGGTAGGAGAAAGCTGGGTTGTACAAGATGATGTTTATGTCGGTTATGGCGAAGAAGACGACCTGGAAAATTGGCCTTTTATAGTGGTGGTCGATTCTATTGATACGGTTGAGATTGGAGGTTTGTCACGCAAAATTGTTTACACCAGCCCACTAACTGATGATGAAGTTTTTTTCACGAGTATGTGGTATTTTTCTGAGGGAATTATAGAAGGTATAGGAGCCGTCGGTTGGTCAATGTTTGGAGACCCATCTTTTCATTTTGGATTTCCCGGTTCATTCTCATGCTTTCTGGAAAACGAAGAAATAATATACGGCCCTTTCGGCTATCCATGTCTGCCAGTCGGCACGGAGAATGGTGCCCTCAATAACCTTGAAATATTTCCCAATCCTGCCACCGACCGTTTATCAATTTCATTTCCTGAAAATTCACCCGCGCATTTTGAATTGCGATTGTATGACCTTTCGGGAAGGTTGGTGCATGCGGAGCTGAATTACAAAGCTGATCAAATGATCGATATGGCGGGTTTTATGCCGGGGCTTTATATCCTGAAAGTCAGGAGTGGCGAAGTATTATTTTGTGGGAAACTGGTGGTGGAATGAGTCTTGTTTGTTAAAAAGCTGCACCAGGTATTAAGTACTAAGTATTAAGAAGACTGACATCGTCATCATTGTACTTTGTACTTTGTACTTTGTACTTAATACTTTGTACTTTGACTTTGAAGCGGGTAGAATCATAATATTGATTTCCCTGCCCTGGCGTTCGTACAAATTGGATTTTATCTGCAGGTCTAAAATGTCCCCGCTCCAACTGTTATCAATCGTTTTTTTGACATAAAAAATGGCTTAATTAAAACTCTCAGACTTTGTAAAAATGAAAATATTGTGGCCCCATGGAATTTGGGCAACAAGCCATTGAACAAATGAAATCTCTTCATTTATTGGACCTTCAACCTGATCTTCAATTGCAGTATCGAGGCGTGAACTTAAATTACCAACATTTTCTTCGTCAGTACTTTGTAATTGGGCAACAGCTTGTTGCCCTATTGAGTGCCCTCACCTTTTTACCGTCAAAGATTTACCGCCTTCCACTTTGTAAACTTCTCCATACACCAATATCTCCAGCGATCCTTCCGACCGATTTGTCACGACCACTTCCGTGGCATTCACAGCAACACTCAGAATGATGTCCTGGTAAACCAAATTAAACCGATATCCCTGCCAATTTTGCGGAAGCATGGGCTCAAAAGAGAGTTTGCCGTCTTTGATACGCTTGCCACCAAAACCTTCAACCACGGCCATCCATGTGCCGGCCATGGATGTGATGTGCAGACCTTCGTCGGCTTCGTGGTTGTAATCGTCCAGGTCGAGTCGTGCAGTGCGCAGGTACATTTCGTAAGCTTTCTCTTCCATGCCTAGCTTGCTCGCAAGTACAGAGTGCACGCATGGCGAAAGCGAAGATTCGTGTACGGTGCGGGGTTCATAATACAGAAAGTTCTCGCGGATCACATCTTCCGAAAAATGATCTTCAAAAAAGTACATGCCCTGAAGAACGTCGGCCTGCTTGATGTAAACGCTGCGCAGGATGCGGTCCCAGGACCAGTGCTGATTGATGGGACGCTGCGCCGGGTCGAGATGTGATACGGTGACCTGCTCCTTGTCGAGAAATCCATCCTGCTGCAAATAAGTGTTCGTTCCAGTGATTTTCGGCTGGTAGATTTTCTCTACGATTTCCTTCCACCGCGGTGTTTCTTCGCTTCCGCGAAATGAAGTTTTTGCCGTAAAGGCATTCCAGAAATTCGAGTCTGATTTCACTTTCTCAATCGCTTCGAGCGTGTACTGAATGGTCCAACGCGCGATGTAATTGGTGTACCAATTGTTATTGACGTTGTTTTCGTACTCGTTTGGTCCAGTGACGCCGAGCATAACGAATTGATTCTTGTCGGTACTCCAGTTGACGCGCTGACTCCAAAACCGCGATATGCCCAAAAGCACTTCGAGCCCGCCTTCTTTCAGATAACCTTCGTCGCCGGTGTGGTTGATGTAATTGGAAATGGCGTATGCAATGGCGCCGTTCCGGTGGATTTCCTCAAAGGTTATTTCCCATTCGTTGTGGCACTCTTCGCCGTTCATCGTCACCATGGGATACAGCGCTGCCCCGGCAGAAAACCCGAGTTTAGCTGCGTTTTCTATGGCTTTTCCAAGTTGCTTGTACCGGTAAAGCAGGAGATTCTTGGCGACGTGGTGTCCGGCTGTGAGCATGTAAAATGGCAGGCAGTAAGCTTCCGTATCCCAATACGTACCCCCGCCGTATTTCTCACCGGTGAAACCTTTTGGACCGATGTTCAGCCGCGGGTCTTCCCCGGTGTAGGTCTGATTTAGCTGGAAAATATTGAAGCGAATGGCCTGTTGTGCGGCAATGTCCCCATCGATCACGATGTCATTCATCTCCCAGCGTTTGGCCCAGGCGGCTTTTTGCTCCGCGTGCATTTTCTCAAATCCCTTTTCCGCAGCTTTGCGCACCACTACTTCGGCGCGCGCCATGAGTCGGTCTTTGGGATGATTTTCGGAAGAAATGTTAGCGGCGTACTTGTAAATCACAATTTCATCGTCGGTTTCGGCGGTGATGGTCACCAGATTTTCGACGTACTTGCGGCGTTCGGTTTTGTTGCTGTCAAAAGTGACAGGCTGCCCGTTTTTCGTGGCAACGATCTTTTGCGCTGTGCAAACGTGAAAATCTAGTTTTTTGGTTTTCAACGTCAGGAAAGCTTCGTCGTTGCGGATTTCCTTTTGCACTTCGCTCCAGAATTTCTCTTCGTAATTGCTGTCCTGATTGATGATATCGCCATCGATGTACACGCGGAATTTAATTTTCCCGTCGTGGTTCAGCGATTTTACACTGTAGCGAATCACGGCCGCTTCATCGTCCACCATGCTCAGCAATCGGCTCGTTTCGACGGCTATGCGGGCGCCGTTCTGCAATTCTGCTTCGAAGCTGCGGTGTAGGATGCCTTCCTTCATATCGAGCACCCGGCGGAATTTACTGACTTTGGCTTTTGCCAAATCGAGCGCTTCGTCATTGATCAATGGACAAAGCCCGATCCAATTGGCGGCGTTCAGCACTTTCGCAAAATATTCGGGATACCCGTTTTTCCACCAGCCCACGCGGGTTTTGTCGGGATAGTACACCCCGGCCACGTAATTTCCCTGAAGGGTTTCGCCAGAATAGTCTTCTTCAAAATTGGCTCGTTGGCCCATGCGGCCGTTTCCGAGGCTAAAAATACTTTCCGAAGACCGCTGCATGTCGGGGTGAAATCCGTCTTCAACGATTTGCCATGGATCTTCTTCGTAGTGTTTTTTCATGAAAATCAGAGTTTGTTAAATATATCAAGACCAATGCCTTCAAAACCGGATATAACCAGATGAGCACCTGCGAGAATGGCGCTGTCGCCAACGCCGATCGCGTACATGCCACCTGCGAGCGCAGCTTCCACGCCCGCTCCGGCATCTTCAAATACCACACAATGCGCTGGAAGCAAGCCCAGCGCAGCTGCGCCCAGTTGAAATGTTTGCGGATCGGGTTTGCCCTTTGTCACTTTATTGCCGTCGATCACCACATCAAAAAAGGGCACGACGCCTATTTTTTCCAAAATGGGTAGGGCGTTTTTGCTGGCAGATCCCAGACCGATTTTCATACCGGAGGCTTTGAGCACTTTAAGAAAACCCAGCACACCGGGCAGAATTTCGTCGACTTTCATGGTATCAACATAATCGAGATACCAGCCGTTTTTGCGGGCCATTATGCCATCTGTTTCTTTTTGCGAAAGCGAAACTCCGCCCATACGGAGCAAAATCTCCAGTGACCCGGCGCGGCTGATGCCTTTCAGTGATTCGTTTTCTTCTTCCGAAAGTTCGAATCCCAGCTCATTGCAGAGCCGGCGCCAGGCGAGATAATGATACTTTGCTGTATCCACGATGACCCCATCGAGATCGAAGAGGCAGGCTTTGATATCGGCTTTTTGAGACATCTTAAAATGCTATTTTCCCGAAATAATTTTTTACGTGGTATTCGTAGAGACCTTCGAGGGGTTTTTTCATAATATTTCCGATACGGATTCCACGTTTGGTAGCTTCCTCGCGAAGCAAATCTTCATGGAAAAATGCGACTGAACCGATGAAATTGGATTTCACCGTTTTGTAATCCCTGTAGCACATCACGTGCACGTCCAGAAAGTGCCCGAGGCCTTCACGGATGGTGTCCTGCACCCACTGCTCGTGTTTGAAACTGGTAATAAACCGCATGAAACCGGCGAGATACACATTGGCATGGGGTTTCATATAAACCCTGTCCATAATGGCATCTTTGTTCAATCCAAATTCGTTGATCAGTCCCTCCCGCATCGTTTCGGGAAGTTTTTTGTACAGAAATGCAGCCAGCAATTTCTTGCCGAAATAACTACCGCTCCCTTCATCGCCCAAAATGTATGCAAGGGCTGGTACTTCTTCGCGGACGATGTCTCCATCAAAATGGCAGGAATTCGATCCGGTGCCGAGTATACAGGCGATGCAGGGCTCATCTTCGTACACCGAAAATGCAGCCGCAACCAGATCATGGTCAACGTAAATCTGTGCTTTTGTGAATACATTTCCCAAGGCATTGTCTACGATGCGTTTGAGCTCGGGTGAGGAACAGCCGGCTCCATAAAAAAATACGGCTTTTACTTTCTCTGCGTGGGCGATCAGTGCGTCTACCTTACCCAATTCGCCTTCGATGAAAGCTTCATTGTGAAAATATGGATTGATGCCCACAGATTTGAAATCTGAATAATCTTTGTTTCCGTCTACCAGTCGCCAGTCGCATTTGGTAGAGCCGCTGTCTGCAATGAGTATCATATGAGTTGATGGTTTGAATGGATGGTTACATCGATAGGATGTCGGCTATACGCAACATCTCAGGATCGATTTTCAACTTATCCGATATGGCTTTTTTGAAAGGTGTCAGTACAATTTTCTGGTTGATCATGCCCACCATGCTATCGCGTTTGCCTGCGAGCAAAGACTCTACAGAGGCCACACCGAGCCGGCTGGCGAGATTCCGATCAAAACAGCTCGGACTTCCTCCCCTTTGAATATGGCCGAGTATGGTAACCCGGGTATCGTAAAACGGAGCTTTTTCCTGAACCAATTTGGCTATTTCGGTAGCGTTTCCACTTTTTCCGCCCTCAGCGACGATCACAATGCTCGACGTTTTGTTGTGTCTGCGGGCTTCCGCCAAACGTTCGATCAGCTGATCAATGCTCATTTCCCGCTCAGGGATTAAAATGGCCAATGCTCCGGATGCCACGCCGGCATGCGCAGCGATAAATCCAGCATCGCGACCCATTACTTCCACAAAAAAGAGACGGTTGTGCGATGCTGCTGTATCGCGGATTTTGTCTACGGCGTCAATGACGGTATTCAAAGCGGTATCAAAACCGATGGTGTAATCTGATCCGATCAAATCGTTGTCAATGGTGCCCGGGATGCCAATGATTGGAAAATCAAATTCCTTGTTGAACAGATGCGCTCCTGCAAAAGTTCCGTCCCCACCGATGGCCACAAGGGCATCAATGCCGTTGGACTTGAGTTTTTCGTAAGCCCTTGTGCGGCCTTCCTTTTCACGAAAGTCCTTGCTTCGGGCTGATTTAATAATCGTGCCGCCCCGTTGCAAAATCTGATTCACAGAACGGGCAGAAAGCTCTTCAATATCGCCTTCAATAAGACCCTGATAACCACGGTAAATTCCCGCCACGCGCAGATTGTTATAGATGGCGGTTCGAACCACAGCACGCACGGCAGCATTCATCCCCGGTGCGTCTCCTCCAGAAGTAAAAACGGCAATTTTGCGAATGTCGGTCATAGTTTGCTATATTCGATATAAATTAAAGTGTGATAAGAACACTTAGTAAGGCTACAAAGAAACAAGAATTAATTAATATTTTTGCGCCCTACTTGATCAACCTACTTACTCTCTGAAATGTCAAAACACAATGGTGCTGAAATCAAATACAATCCCAATGTTTCTGTCGATTGTGTAATTTTTGGCTTTGACGGCGAAAGATTAAAGGTCCTACTCATTGATCGCGGCCAACACCTGGCAGAACAGGAAAAAATTTATGCCCTTCCGGGAAACCTCATTCGCGAAGATGAAAATCTGGATGAGGCCGCCCAACGGGTGCTCAATGAACTTACGGGTCTGGAGAATATTTTTCTGGAACAATTCGGTTCCTTTGGCGATCCCGAGCGACTCAGCAAAGCCTCCGATCTCGAATGGATCAGATCGATCCGTACCCAGCCGGATGCCAGGGTAATCACCGTGGCTTACTACTCGCTTATCCGCGCCGATCATTACGAAATTCATGCGAGCAGTTTTGCCCGCGACGCCGTATGGCACGACATTGGTCAACTGCCGGAATTGGGTTTTGACCACCTGCAAATCATCGAATCGGCGCTCAGAGAACTGAAATTCAAAAGCAAGTACCAGCCCCTGGGTTTTGAGCTCCTTCCGGAAAAATTCACGCTTGGTCAGCTTCAGAAACTTTACGAAGCCATCCTGAGCACCGAGCTCGACAAGCGCAACTTCCGAAGGAAGATATTGAAAATGAGCTTTCTCGTGCCCCTCAAGGAAAAACAAATCGGGGTGCCCCACAAGCCCGCGCGGTATTTCACCTTCGATAAAGAAAGGTATCAGGATTACAAGAGCGAGGACTTTTATTTTACCCTTTGATTTTTTTTGTCCTTTTTGGTTCGGATTTAACCTGTGGTTAACTTCTGCGTGATCATTTGTTCATGCCACTTCATGTTGGGGTTCTTTGCAAAGTGACTTTAATGAACTGATTTCAAGCCAGCGTTCCAATTCGCCCATTCCTGGGCGCTCACCCTCGTTTTACTTCTGAAAATTTCGTTCCACGCAAGTCATGCGGTTAAAATGGGATAATTGGAAATGCTTATTGGTAACCCAATTGCTGGTGTTAGAAAAGCATAAAGCCGCTTGTGATCAAAATTAGATAGAATCTATAAGTCTTTGTCAGTCTCAAGGTGTATCCCGAAGCTTTTCAAACAGATTCCGCTGCTCTTCAGACAGATTGGCGGGGACGGTTACCTGGACTTCCACAATGAGATCACCAAATTCTCCCGCTTTTGCAGGATTGGTCATCCCTTTGCCTTTCACGCGTAGTTTTTTGCCGGGCTGGGTTCCACTTGCGATGGGCAGTGCGATTTTACCCCGAACTGTGTTCATATTGATTTTGCCCCCGAGTACGGCGGTGTATAGATCGATGGTCACTTTTTCAATGATATTCAAGCCTTCAATTTCAACACCGGGAGGTTTCTGAACGGAAAGTGTGAGCAATAAATCTCCCCCCTGCAGTCCTTTTCCTTTGACTTTCAATTTCTGTCCATCATAAGCCCCAGCCTTTATAGCAAGCCTGATTTTTTCCCCGTTCAAATCCACTAATTTCGCGACACCATTCAGCGCTTCATCAAAGCTCAACGCGAGCGTGGCCTGCGTATTGGCTTGTCTCGGGCGACGTTGGTTTCCACCAAAAGAACCGCCGCCACCGCTAAAAAATGCATTGAAAAAATCGGAAAAACCTCCACCACCACCAAAGGGATCATCATTTCCGTCTGATTGATATGCTCTTCTACCTCCTCCTGGATTTTGGTATTGGGCATATTGCTGCCAGTTGCTTCCGAGCTCATCATACTTTTTTCGCTTGTCGGCATCGCCAAGTACCTCATATGCTTCACTGATTTCCTTAAACCGCGCTTCAGCTTTCGCATTTCCGGGGTTTTTATCGGGATGGAATTCAACGGCGAGTTTGCGGTATTTCTTTTTGAGATCGGCCTGAGAGACTGCCTTTTCGACCCCAAGAACTTTATAATAATCTTTGTAATCCATGATATCCTTTATATTGATCTGGTGTTACCCGATCAGACTGGAAAATTACTATTTATTAAATCGTGTAAGGTTGGATTTATTCAAAGTGTATTCCAGAAAAAAGGTGCGAACAAATCGTCCGCACCTTTCATTCTTCTGCTCAACTGCAACATTTATTTCACAGCAA
>JBBSDD010000083.1:0-8784 GCA_038249755.1 Flavobacteriales bacterium
CCGGCATTGCCGGGCACGATGACCACCTGCACCGATCCGCGAATATCAATTTTGCTGTAAGCAGGAACGTCGCGGATTTCTGTAATTTCTGGACCTGCATCTTCACGCGGTTCGCACGCAGCGAGCAGCAATCCCACAGCAGCGATCATGGTCAGTTGCGATGACCATTTGGTTGTTTGAGCTTTCATAAATTCGTTGTTTAAAGTTTGATTTTGTTTGATGACAACGAAAGTCATAAAGTTTGCAGGAACCGGGGAAGAAATTTTCAGGATCGGTGAATAGATGTTACCAACGGTTCAAGGTCAGACTTTTGTCACTTTGATCGAGGCAAGATGCCGGCGGTAGAGATAAAGCGCTATACCATCCGAAAGACCGATTTTTGGTACAGACATCTGAGTGATTCCAGCTTTGCGCAAAACTTCCAGGTATATGTCGCCTGCCGGCACAATCACATCGGCACGATCCGGACGCAAGCGCAATTTAATAATCCTGTCTCTCAAAGACATACTTTTTACACTTTTATGAAGTGCTTCAAGTTTGGAAAATTCCAGAAGCTCACCATAAGCAAGCCCACTCATTTTAAACAACCGGTTTACGTTTCCCCCCGTGCCAATGGCGATTATGTTTTTTTCTTCGCCAATAATCTTTCCGACCCAGGTGCGCATTTCTTCCCAAAGTTCCGGTTTCACTTTTTTCTTAAGTAAACGGACCGTTCCAATTTTAAATGACCTGCCATTGACCCGTTTTCCATTTTTCAGGAGACTTATCTCTGTACTTCCACCACCCACGTCGATGTACAAGTATGTTTGTAGTGGATTTAACTTTTGGGTTTTGAAAGTTGAAAAAATCAGATTCGCCTCGGTCTGACCGTTGATTATTTCTATGTCTATGCCGGAATAGGCTTTCACTTTTGACATGACGTCTTCCGAATTTTCAGCCTCGCGCATGGCTGATGTAGCACATGCGCGCCAGTCCTTTATATCATATACCTCCATGAGATACTTGAAGGCCTTCATGGTTTTTGCAAGCTTTTTCGCTTTGCTACTGGAGATATTCCCTGTATCAAAAACGGAAGCCCCCAATCGGATCGGCACCCTGGTAAGTGATAATTTTTTGATTATCAGATTGGAATCGTCTTCAATGATGTCTGCGATAAGCAGCCTTACAGCATTGGATCCTATGTCAATTGCACCAAACCTCAAAATATAACGCCCATTGCGGAAAGTTTTTCCTGAAGTAAAGCAATTTTCGCGATTGCGTCGGATTCTTTTTTGCGTTCAATCTCCAACACTTTTTCGGGGGCGTTTTGCGCAAAACGTTCATTGGACAATTTTTTCTGCACTGATTGTAAAAATCCCTTGGTGTAGATTAATTCTTCTTTGATTTTGTCCACCTGACCTTCTGCATCCACGGTATCGCCAAAGGGGACGGCGTACTCTGCAGCACCTGTCACAAAAGTGAAAGCCTGCGCCGGCATATCCACATTTCGGTGTACTGCACTTACATTTACCAAACGGGAAAACAAAGGATAAAAACGTACATCTGAATCTGCGTCTCCGCGCAAATAAACTTCGATGGGCTCCTTATTGGGAATATTGTTTTGCTTGCGGATGTTGCGCAGTTGGGTAATGGCATCCGTTGCGCGGTTGAAACCTTCGGTGAAGTCGTGGTCCACAGCATTCGCTTGCGGCCAGGGTGCTACAACGAGTGCCTCAGCGGGTGTTTTTCGCTCTGCCAGCAAATGCCACATTTCTTCGGTGATAAATGGCAAAATCGGATGCAGCAACTTGAGCAATTTCTCAAAATGTGCTGTAACTTTTGCCAGGGTATCGTGGTCGATGCGCTCGCCGTAAGCGGGTTTTACCGCTTCGAGATACCAGCTGCAGAAGTCGTTCCAGGCAAATTTGTAACAGGTCATCAGCATATCCGACATGCGGAACTTGCTGTAGTGATCGCTAATCTCTTCAATCACCTGAGAAAATCTGTTGTCCATCCATTCGATGGCAAGCGCGGCGACTTCAGGTTGGCTCCGTTCTTCCGGCTCCCAGCTTTTGACCAAACGCAGGGCGTTCCAAATTTTATTGGAAAAATTGCGGCCCTGCTCGCAAAGCGCTTCGTCAAAAAGCAGGTCATTTCCGGCAGGGGAAGAAAACAGCATCCCAGCCCTTACACCATCTGCGCCGTACACTTTCATCAACTCGATCGGGTCGGGCGAATTACCGAGCGACTTGCTCATTTTTCTGCCTTGCTGATCACGCACGATGCCGGTGTAATACACATTTTTAAAGGGCTTCTCACCCCGGTACTCATACCCGGCGATGATCATACGCGCCACCCAGAAAAACATGATTTCGGGAGCCGTAACCAGGTCGTTGGTGGGATAATAATAGTCTACTTCTTCCTTGTTGTAAAAACCATTGAACACAGATATTGGCCAAAGCCAGGAAGAAAACCAGGTATCGAGCACATCTTCATCCTGACGCAAATCAGCGGCCTGTAAATCCAATCCGGAATTGTTCCGGGCCATTTGCAGGGCTTCTATTTCATTCACCGCGATTACAAAATCGTTTTCGCCCGGTCCGTAATAAAAGGCGGGAATGCGGTGACCCCACCAGAGCTGTCGCGAAATGCACCAGTCTTTGACGTTCTCCATCCAGTTGCGGTAGGAATTTTTGAATTTCGGTGGCCAGAATTGCACGTCATCGTTCATGACGTGTTCAAGCGCAGGTTTGCTGAAATCCTGCATTTTTACAAACCACTGCAATGAAATGCGTGGTTCGATCGGCACATCGGTTCGTTCGGAATAACCGACTTTATTGTTGTAAGGTTCTTGTTTTACCAGATGGCCACTCGCTTTCAGGTCGGCGGCTATTTTTTTGCGCACATCAAAGCGGTCTTCACCAATATACAGCGTCGCCGCCCCGCTCATCGTACCGTCTTCATTGAGCACATCGATCACTTCCAGGTTGTGCTTCACACCGAGATCGTAATCGTTCACATCGTGGGCAGGAGTTACCTTGAGGCAACCCGTACCAAATTCCATGTCCACATATTCATCTGCGATGATCGGAATCTCGCGGTTTACGAGTGGTACGATGGCCTTTTTGCCGTGGAGATGGGTATAACGTTCGTCTTTCGGATTTACGCAAATGGCGGTATCACCGAGAATCGTTTCCGGTCGTGTGGTGGCAATGGTCACCCATTCGTCTGTCGTGCCGGCTATCTGATAGCGCACATGATAGAGTGAAGAATTCACTTCCTTGTGGATTACTTCTTCATCGCTCACCGCGGTTTTTGCGGAAGGATCCCAGTTGACCATGCGTTTGCCACGGTAGATGAGTCCTTTTTTATGTAAATCAATAAATGTATCGATTACACTGCGGGAGTATTCCGGGTCCATGGTAAAAGTTTCCCGGTCCCAGTCGCAGCTTGCGCCCAGTTTTTTGAGTTGTTCGAGAATGATACCCCCGTGTTTGTTTTTCCATTCCCAGGCATGGGCCAGAAAATCTTCCCGGCTCAGATCGCTTTTTTTGATGCCTTCCTTGCGGAGTTTCTGCACCACCTTTGCTTCCGTGGCGATGGATGCATGGTCGACGCCCGGCACCCAGCAGGCGTTTTTGCCTTCCATGCGCGCTTTGCGCACAAGGATATCCTGTATGGTATTGTTCAGCATATGCCCCATGTGCAGCACACCGGTAACGTTTGGTGGCGGAATAACGATGGTGTAAGGCTCGCGCTCATCCGGTACGGATTTGAAAAACTGATGGTCGAGCCAATACTGATACCATTTGGATTCAGATGCAGCGGGATCGTATACTTTGGAAATTTCCATGAAAATGCTTGAAATACAATTGTGGCGAATGAAGGCGCAAATTTAGAAAATTGGGCGCACGGCGGCGCTATGAATTTGCAGAAGGCATATGCAGACAGCGAAATATGGCTGTTAAACTTTTGTTAAGCCAGCAAGCGACCGAAACCAAGGTCTTACATTTACGTTCAGAAACTAAAAACCCATACCATGAAAAATTTCATTCTTTCTTTTGCGATGCTCGCTTTCGTCGTATCATCAGGTTTTGCTCAGGAAGCAAAAGCGCTTACCGGCGGTGCTCAAATCACTGTTGACAAAGAAGTGCACGACTACGGCACCATTAAACAAAATGCAAACGGAACTTCAGAATTTTCGATCACCAACAATGGAAATGAGCCTTTGATCATCTCCAACGCAAAAGGATCTTGTGGTTGCACCGTGCCAGAGTGGCCAAAAGAGCCCATCATGCCAGGTAAATCGGCTGTGATGTCGGTGCGTTACGACACCAAACGTGTAGGTGCCATCAACAAATCGGTAACAATCACTTCGAACGCATCCAACAACCCAAATACGGTGGTTCGTATCAAAGGGAATGTATTGGCTTCTGAAAATACTGGCGATATGCCGGTGAAGAAGTCTGAAGGTGCGCCGATGGCGAACTAGTGACCGTCCATAAAGTCCGCTAGCTTCGTTGCACTTCTTTTGAAAACCCGCCTCAGCGGGCAGGCAGTCATCCCGCTGCAGCGGGACTCCTTGGTTTTTAGAACTGCGTGTGCGTCGTTATCAAACTTTCTGGACTACCCACTTGTCTTTAAAAACTGATTCGAACTAATTGATTTTTTAGATAGTGTTATTGAAACCGCTCCGGAAGGGGCGGTTTTTTTTTGCAATGACGGGCGTTTTATTTGATTGGCGCCTTTCCTCC
Organism: Flavobacteriales bacterium; assembly: GCA_038249755.1. GTDB lineage: Bacteria > Bacteroidota > Bacteroidia > Flavobacteriales_D > Cryomorphaceae > JBBQZU01. Next base: position 4,734 of record JBBSDD010000083.1, read on the forward strand.
GCCAACCTGCGATAATGAAAAGCTCTAACACCGAAAGAAGATCTTTCATTAGTAAGTCGAATCCTGTAAAGGCCAGAGGCCACAAGAAGCGTCGCTCGCCGGTCTGTCCGTCGGGACGCGGAGCGATGGCGACTGCGACGCATCCTAAAATTCGAAAAGACCTTTTTATCAACAAAATATACCGCTTCTTCATAGATAGCCGGGCTTTCATTAATTTCACGCGTTTTGAAAGTTAATGACCATGATAGATCAGTTAAAAGCGCAATTGAAGGCAGTAAAGGAATCGCTGGATGCCGCAGATTTCCGGAAAGGGAACGCCGCATACATACAGGGCAATTGCCAAATATTAAGTCAAAGCGATGTGTTTTTTGAAGTTCTGATTGAGCACGAAGACGCCGAGGAAGTGGTCAGAATCACTTATGAAAATGATCAATTTTATTATTTTCATGAGAAAAAGCCAGCAAAGTGGGACGCTTCAGCAGTGGCCGCCCTGATGCAGATACTCGAAGAATATGAGCGTCTGATGCCACACCCGATCAGCGAAGGGCGCGCCTATACCCGCGAAGGAATGGTGAAGCGGGTAATGGATGAACGTCGGGATAAAGCGGCCAGGGCCGATTACAAAATTACGTTTGCAGACAATGTACACGGCGAGCACCTTTTGGTAAATGAGCTCGGCGTGAAGTACAAAATTACCTTGCGCGATTTTGAAAACGAAACGGGATACATTGACAATCCCGATCTCAAAACCAATAAGCTCGGCACCACGAAGCATATGATGTACGCTTTCGCGAAATTGAAGGACGACAAAAAAAAGATGGCTGCCATGGATACCAAATATCCATTCGTTGAGATTTTTCTCGATCCATTGAATGATTATCACATTTCATGGCACTATCCGCATGAATTGGCCGAAAAGCCTGCCACACTTATCAAGAAATTTTTCGGCGAAGAAAAATTTATATCGGATGAAGAAGACGTAAAAGGGTTTCTGAATTTTATCACCGCAGCGCGCGAAATTCCGCAAATAAAAGTGCGCCGCGAGGTAGACGAAAAGGTGCGAAAAGCCTGGGATGAGGATATGTTGAAGCTCGTTTCCGAAAAGGAAAAACTCGATTTCTCCAGCTTTAACGCGACGCTTTTCCCGTATCAGAAAGAAGGGGTGCGCTTTGCTACATTCCGCTCGGGTGCCATCATTGCCGACGAAATGGGTCTTGGAAAAACAATCCAGGCAATATGTACCGCCGTGTTTAAAAAACAGTTGTTTGGCTTCAAGCGCACACTGGTCGTTTGTCCGGCATCGGTGAAAGAACAATGGAAAAAGGAGATAGAGAAATTTAGTTCCGAAGAGGCCGTGGTGGTAAATGGCACACCCGAAGAGAGAAGGGAGATTTATCGTGAAACATCTGCCTATTTTATCATCATCAATTACGAAACAGTGCTTCGCGACCTGAACGCCATCAATAGAATGGCGCCCGATTTTGTCGTGCTCGATGAGGCGCAGCGCATCAAAAATTTTAACACGATTACCGCAAGGCACATCAAGAAAATCAAGCGCAAACACGCGCTTGTCATTACGGGCACTCCGATTGAGAATAAACTGATCGACCTCTTTTCGGTCGTTGAATTTGTAGTGCCCGGCTTTCTCGCCCCACTCTGGGAATTTTCTTATCAGCATTGTTATTTTGATGTCCAAACGCTGACGAAAATCAACGGGTACTTCAATCTTCAGGAATTGCATGAGCGCTTGTCCCCGATCCTCATCCGCCGCGAAAAACGGAAAGTGCTCCAAGAACTGCCGCAGATTACTGAGATCGATGTCCCGGTGGCATTTCACCCCGATCAACAGGCCATCCACGCCAGCAATGCCCAAGGTGTTGCCAGCATATTGGCAAAAAAATTCATTACCCCGTACGACCAAAACCGCTTGATGCTCCTGCTCAATAATATGCGGATGGTATGCGATTCTACCTATTTGGTCGACAAGGAAACGTATATTTCGCCCAAGCTGGAGGAGCTGAAAACAATATTGGTGGACAAACTTTCTGCAAAAGAAGAACCGGTAAAAATTATTATTTTTTCAGAATGGGTCACGATGCTCGGACTCATCAGCAAGATGCTCCGCGAGGAGGGTCTGGGGCACGTGATGTTGAGCGGAAAAGTATCGGTAAAAAACCGGGGAAAGCTGGTTGAAAAATTTGAGAACGATCCCGAATGCAAAGTTTTCTTGTCGAGCGAGGCCGGCGGCACCGGGCTCAACCTTCAGGTAGCCGACACGGTCATAAACTTCGAATTGCCTTGGAATCCGGCCAAGAAAAACCAGCGAATAGGCCGCATAGACCGACTGGGACAGCGGAGCAAGAACCTGCGCGTTATCAATCTCATCACCCGGAATTCTTTTGAACTGCGCATCGCTTCCGGGCTTTCGCTAAAGCAAAATCTATTTGATGGGGTGCTCAACGAAGGCACAAATCTGGATTACGTGGACTTCTCGGCTGCTGGCCGCTCCCAATTTCTACAACAGATCGAAGAGGCCATTAACGGCTACACAGACCCTCAATAGGAGGACCGTGAAGAAGAGCTGGAACAAAATTGCGGGATCGCCGCTGGCATGTAAACAGAAGATCTTGCGATCATCGGAGATCTTGTGGAGTAATCTGGATCCGACCCTTCCGAATTTCCCCAAACCAGCTATTAAAAACGCCCGGCTGAAGCCCAGGAAGAAATGATCCGCATGGAAAAAGTAATGAACCAAGGGCTGGAATTTCTTTCGGGCATGTTCAAAATGGCCACCGGGAAGGACATGGGGCTGGAAGGCCAGAAATTCGAAATGGACAAGGAGACTGGTGAGGTGGTGATGCGGTTTAAGATGGGGGGATTTGGGGGGTAGGGGTTGGTTTGGGAGGATGTTTTGCGTCGTCGCTGGGCTTACAATCCCGATTTTGGGGTCGAATCGATGGAATCATCTTTGCTTCTGGATATCCCGGCGATATGCCGGTGAAGAAATCAGAAGGTGCGCCGATGGCGAACTAAGAAATTTCAATCCTCCATGTAAAACCGCTGCAGTTCTGAGCAGCGGTTTTTTTATGTTTTAAAATCAGCATACAATGAATCACAATGCAGGTTTTTTTATCCCCTAAAATTTCGGAGTTTTGCACTCTTCAAAACAGCCCATATGCCGACTATTTCTCAGAAAGCCCACCGAATGCCTGAATCGCCGATCAGGAAACTCATGCCATTTGCCGTGAAGGCAAAAGCAGAGGGAAAAAAAGTACTTCATCTCAACATCGGTCAACCCGATATCAAAACGCCGGATGTGGTGATTGAAAAGATGAAAAAGCTTGATCGCGCGGTGATTGAATATGCGCCGTCTGAGGGTTTTGCGAGCTATCGTGAAAAGTTGGCGACTTATTACCAAAACCGCGGTATCCCGGTAAAAGCGGAAGAAATAATGGTAACCACGGGTGGCTCTGAAGCACTGATCTTTGCCATGATGACGTGTTTTGATCAGGACGATGAAGTCATTATTCCAGAGCCGTATTATGCCAACTACAGCGGATTCGCCACCATGGCAGACGTGAAGGTGGTGCCGGTAACATCTCAGATTGAAAACGGATTTGCGCTGCCTTCAATTTCGGCATTTGAAGCGCTCATCACGGAAAAAACCAAAGGCATTGTACTCTGCAATCCCGGCAACCCCACGGGTCGACTTTACACCCGGGAAGAACTTCAGGGAATAGCCGCATTGGCAAAAAAATTCGACCTGTACATCATCGCTGACGAGTTGTACCGGGAGTTTTGTGATGATGGTGCAGAACCTTTCAGTGCATACAATCTCGAAGGCTTGGAGGAAAATGTTATTCTCATAGACTCGGTGTCAAAAAGATACTCCATGTGTGGAGCGCGCATTGGAGCTCTGATCACCAGAAATACCAAAGTGCGCAAAGCGGCCATGAAATTTGCACAGGCGCGCCTGAGCCCTCCTACTTTCGGACAAATTGCCGCCGAAGCTGCCCTCGAAACTCCGCAATCTTACTTCGACGAAGTGATA
>JBBSDD010000084.1:0-8761 GCA_038249755.1 Flavobacteriales bacterium
ATCTGTTTCATTCTCAGTTATTCTAAAAGCCGCAAATGTATTACAATTTGAATTAACCGCAGTGAGCGGATATGAGGGGCATAAAATCCAGTGGGAGCGCGCAGTTATTTTCTGAAATGGGAAGGGTATGAGATGAAAATTTACTTGTTTCTTATTGAAACCCTGCTGAGAAAATATGTCATTTAACTCCTTTTATTATATTGCACGTAAAACGATTATCATGCCCGGCGGCGGTAGCATTCAAAACATGCGCAATACTTTGGTCAACAACAAAGATTTGTTGCCCAAGAAGAAAAATCCCTTCAAAAAGAAATGGGGATATGCTGCATTGCGGGATCAATATCGGGTCCATGAAGGAACTTTTGAATTCCGGACGGCCAGCCCGGAGGAGCGCGCAGCCTTTCGGACAAAAATACGCCGCGAAAGAAAAACAGAAAAAATCTGATTCTGATTCTATTGTGTAGTTTATTTTTCGCCCCAGGAGCCATATGCTGGTTTGTTTTGCAAGCCGATCCCATCAAAGAGAATCCCAAAGTAAGGAATCAATCTACATTGCTATCAGCGAAATCAGAACAATGCATATACTTCATGAATGCCGGGGATGTTTGGATGAAAGAGAACAATTGGTACAACGCAGCTTTCGAATACCAAAAGGCCATCGAACTGTACCCTTCCAACATAGATGCGTACCAACGACTCGTGTTGGCTTACCTCTACGAATGCCAGCAGATAGGTGAGAATTGTTCCGAAGCCCTTGAATTGATCAACAAGCTTATCGCCGCCCAACCTGAACGGGCGGCACTATATGAAATTCGGGCCATGTATTTCCTCAATCAGAGAGATTCCGTGGCAGCGGAACTGGATTTTCAACAGGCAGACCGGTATGGGGAATAAAACCTGAAAATTCGCATTAGAAAATTGGATATATAAATGGAAATGAGGTTTTGCGGTATTTTTGCTTTCCGCAAACAATGACGATAAAACTTAAATTTATTTTTTCCATTTAATTTTCTATTTTGCAGCCGAAAAACGCCAACTATGAAACGAATTCTGATTTTTCTTTCCCTGACTGCACTCTGCTTTTCCTGTGCCTTCCACGAAGGCGCAATGACCGGCAGCGCTGCGCTTACAAACGGTGATTTCCGAATTGTTGATTTTGTTTCTGGAACGGCCAAAACCACCCATGTATTAGGCATTGGTGGGTTGAAACCCACCGCGCTTGTCCTGGATGCAAAGAAGAATATGTACCTGAACCATCCACTTGAAAACGGCCAGGTATATGCCAATGTCACAGTCGATTTCAAGCGGTCTTTTTTTCCATTTGTCGGCACCACCATTGCTACAGTAAGTGCCGATCTGATCGAATTTTCTCCGGACGGTGAAGGGAAAGATGTATTTTCAAAATTGGATTCATTGAAACAAACAACGAAGACCCTGAATGAAATTATTCCCAACTACGTTGAATCAAACGATTCGGTAGGGGTATACGTATTTGGAAAACTGGACAACATGAAATTCAATCAGAAAACAGGCCGAAAGAGCTACAGGTTAATCGCAAGAGATTCTGTTGCCTTTATTTTTCAGGAAAAGAGTCTGTATCAAACCCAGGCCGGGGTATACAAATTTGAACATCAATTGGATGTCGGCGATCTGGTAGAATTGATCGAAAGAGGCGCAATAGCAAAAGGTACCATAGTTGGCGTCAACCCGAATACGGCTATTATAAAGATGGAAGATGACCTTATCGAACGAAGAATCAGTCAAATTAAAATTTCAAAACCATGACATCAAATAAACTGAATCAAGAGCCCGAATAAATCCGCGTGGATCGACAATAGAAAAACGCATAAATAACTTGTATTAACTTTGCGCCATTAAGCGCAAATATTTTGGCAGATTTAAAAAACGAATGGCTCGGGCTCACGGCACAATACACAGAGGATAAATCAATTCAAGCGGATTTCTGGTCAGAAATAGAGCAGGCTTACAGCCAACCAAACCGCCACTATCACAACCTCGAACACCTCGCCTACATGATGCAGAAAGTGGATGAATATGACGCGCAAATACAACAAATCGATTGCGTAAAATTTGCCGTATTCTACCACGACTTCATTTACAGCGCCACCAGCAAAAACAATGAAGACAGAAGTGCTGAAACGGCTGGAGAGAAATGTCAGAAACTCGGTCTGAGCGAACAACATATCGCCAAATGCCAAACCCACATTCTCGCCACAAAAAGCCACGCATTCAATAAGGACATGGATACCAATTATCTCATCGATATCGACCTTGGGATTATCGGCGAATCTCTTGAAATGTATGAAGATTACGCGAAAAAGATTAGACAGGAATATATTATTTTCCCAGATTTTCTTTATAAACCGGGGCGAAAAAAAGTTCTCGAACATTTCCTCCATATGGACAGCATTTACAAAACTCCAGAATTTCAGAAAGCATTCGAGTCTCAGGCCCGGAAGAACCTGCGCTGGGAATTAGACAACCTGTAAATTCAGGAATGCGCTCTGTGTACACAAGGATCTCAACATCGAGGCAAATCCAGAAAGTAAGTATGCCAATCCTTGAGTTGGTTTCGAGCCAGGCAGTCAGGTTTTTAAATTGGGGATTTATAGCTATCAGATAAGTCGCAAGGCCCCATCCCAAGGCATTCCAACGAGCACATTTAATTCCAATCAGATTTGTAAAGGCAATTCCCTTCTCCTATATTCGCTCCGAATTAACCAATCTGCCCATGCGCAAAATTGCAGCGCGCTATCTTGTGCTTACCCTGTCCACGCTTCACATAAACGGACAAACCGATAGCCTCATCCTAAAGCTCCAATCTGCCCGTGGTAATGCGCGCGTCCAATGGCAAAGAAACCTGGTCAAAACCTGGAAGCTCGCGTCTAACGGCCGAAGTATCCATCTATCATCCATACCAAGGGGTATTTAAATGATGAGCTTGCGCTCTTTGGACGAAGTGCGAAATATGAAATAATTAAAGGATTGGATATTGAGAAAAATCTATGGAATGAGTGCTCTGCATAATTACAAATCAGGGTAAAATGTAAACGCGGGAAGACAACAGACCAATAATTTCGTATTTTTGAGAAAATCAATCGCCCATGACAATTGTAATTGACAAATCAAATGCAAAGGATATCTCTAAAATCCTTGGTGTTAAATTGAAGAAGTCCTCCAAAGATGGCAATCTGGCTGCACACTTCGGAAAGCTGAAGAGAAATCTTGACGGACTGGAATACCAAACTTCAATGAGAGAAAATGAAAATTGATTTCATTGCTGACACCAATTTCCTTATTTACATTCATGAAGGAAATCGGATCGTTGAACCATTTTTACAATATAATTTCGGTATTTCTTTCATATCAGAAGTTGAACTATTAGGATTTCATAATATTACCAAATCTGAAGAACTAAAGCTTAAAAAGTTGCTGAATGACTGTTTTCAAATCGAATGGAATTCTAAAATAAAAGAACAAACGATTCAGCTGAAAAAGAAGCATAAAATCAAATTACCCGATGCCATTATAGCTTCAACCGGATTGGTTTATAAAATTCCTCTGGTAACCGCTGACAGAGGTTTTTCAAAATTAAAAGAATTGGATGTCGTATTAATTGAATTATAGCGAGGCGCCCCTTTTTTCCGAAGCAAATCCGCAGAGACAAGTTGTATCTACTCAATTGATTTGAGTTATCTTCTTTCCAGCCTGGACCTGTCCTTCTCATACCCAACATCCATTACGTGTCAATATCCAGGCTCACAATGTTAAAAACGAAATTACTACACCGTCACATGATAAAAATGCCTGATTAAATTCGGCAACAGATATCTTATCTCACTATGCGAATCTCTGCGTTGATCTGGTTTATTCTTTTGCGTTCCTCACTGCCTGTAGAGGGCCAATCAGACAACTTGTTGAACCTTTTAGAAGAAAGTCAAGGCAAACCACACGTCGACCTGCTCAATGAACTCAGTTTCGCGGAAGCGCAAAGCCAACCCGCACAAGCCATCATCCATGCCAACGAAGCTGCTAAACTCGCCGATATGTTAGACTACCCTTTCGGGAAATCATCGGCCCTTCACAAACTCGGTATTGTATACAGATTTCAGAGATTGTACGATCAGGCTATTGCGATGGGTGACAGCGCCCTGCAAATGACAGCGGGTAAATGGCCCGCCCTCGAAGCCTCCATTTATTCCAATCAGGGCGTCTGCTACCGATACAAAAGTGAATATGAAAAAGCGCTGGAAGCCTTTCAGAAATCCATCGATCTCCACCGGCAGTCGGGTACAAGTGAAGATCTGGCCTCTGTGCTCAACAGTTTGGGTGTCATGTTCATGTATCTGGAAGATTATCCCAAAGCGCTGGAATATTACCAACAGGCGCTGACCATTCAGTCGGATGCCGAAAATCTCAAGGAAGTAGCGAACATTCTGAACAATTTCGCCATCATTTGGTGTGCAGGCATTCAATGACGAAGACGGTCGCCTTGCCTGGGATTCAGAACGTTACAAAAAAGGCATTACAAATATGTACCTCGATGAAGGAAATCTGATCGTGTGTTCAGGTAAAGCGTTGTACTCAATGAATGTGCAAACCGGAGATGTGAGCTATGAAGTGGATGTAAAAAATGGCGGCGTAGGCGACGCTGTGCGCATACTCGATTATGACGATATGATCGTGGTGGTAGGCGAAAAGGGTGTTTCAACTTTCAAGGTTGAAGACGGTGCTTTCGTGGGCGGCAGCAAATACAAGCGCGCCAGTGTGGTAGAATATTTTGATAAAACCCTGATACTGGAAACTGCTAAAAATGACATCGCAGCTTTTGATGTGTCTGACAATTGCAAACACTGGGCTTTCAACGCCCGCAAAGGCGCTGCCAATTCGCTGACCACCGATGGTGCCTATGTATATGTATATGAAAAGAAAACCGTGAGCAAATTAAAATCGCGGCCATAACCGGGCTATCAAACGTGCTAAAACAACCAGGCGTGAAGCCTTCCGGGAAACCGGAGGGTTTTTTTTATAATAAATATAACGCACCTTTCAAAAATATACCTTTTAAATAATGACCCTCATATTCGAAATGGAAAAAGTATACATTAATATTGCAAAACCATGGATATAGAAACACCTATCAGATTATTCGTCCATATGTGCTGTTTGGTTTTTGCCTTTTCGGCGAAAGCCGCAGACACCCTACTTTATGCCACAGCGGTAAAAGATGTAACCTTTTTTTTTAGCGGGGCACAAGTCAACCGCACCGCCAACCTCAAACTCGCTGCTGGGGCTTATATCATTGCTCTGAAAAATCTTCCTGCCAACTTCGACCCGGGAAGCATTCAGGTGGGGGCGCCAGCCGCGGCTACCATTTTATCGGTGCGGCACAGCCCACAGAGCCTTTCATTTCAGAAAAAAAAAGGTGCGCACGAAACTTTGGAAAAGGATATTGAAATCTAAAAACGCGCCATCAAAGCTTTGAAAGATGAGATCGCCGTATTAGAAATCGAGGAGCGCATCATGATCCAACAGCCGGCTGGGTACCCGGGATGGGGTGAGCGCGGTGGACGAAATTCGCGCTGCCGCTGACCTTTACCGCTCACGTCTCAACGAAATACGCAAACTTTCTTACCAGCGAATACGAAATTAATATTTTTTGAAATTTAGTTTTGGGTTTGCACATTACGCGTGAGCTGTGATTCGTTTTCATTCGCACAGGAAGCAAGTTGGGCTCGATCCATTTTAATACTACATTTTTGGTGCACACCTTCAAATATTCCTCTGGCTTGAATCAGTTAGATCCATCGCATTTAGTTCTTCCAGCAATTCATTGGTCATCAAAAGTATGTCTTTGTACTTAAAATACATGTTGCGATGACCCAGCAGGAGTTTATAATAACCCAGATAAACTATTTCATCCTGAAAGATTTCTTCCAAGTCCGATCTGAAAGGCACGTGATCAATTTTGGCGGGCAGATAATGAAGATCCAGTTCGATTAACTCTTTGTAAAAATCATTTCCTTTATTTCTTTCAAGCGATTGATTGTGATACTCCACCGTTTGAAAAGAAGTGGGCATACGCTCCAGGATCAGATCTATTCCCTTGCGGTAATAAGTTTCTTCGTATCGACCAATATCCTTCAGATTGTAATCGACTTTTTCGACGTACGATATAATGGCAGATTTTAGTGCAGGCGATTTCAACAAATCAATATTTCTCGTATTGATGAGTGATCGCGCTGTACCCAATACAGGACTATAAATTCGATTGCTACACGGCAATCTGAATTGACCCAAGATCGAATCATTCGGAATTTCAGTTGTCCAAAAAACACGGGTAATCATCGCACTGGCCTGGGCCCTCACCAAACTAAATTCCATGATTTCTTCCAGTTCTATTTGCGATTGTACCAAATCTGCTTTGAGTTGAATCAATATGGCCTCTGCCGCTTTATTTTTGTTTCTTTCAGCATTCCATTCATTCACCTGCAAAGCAATTAAAATCCCGATTACCACCAGAAGAATCTCTCCCAAGGCGTATTTTAAATACTTTCCTGTTTTATTATTTCCCGCGAGTTTGTAGCGTACTTTTCTAAAGATTTTCATGGAGGGCGACTGGTTGTTTACGATTTAAGCAAATGTAAACCTTTGCAGGAAATTCCGACTCGTCTTTTGTTCCGACGGTATTAAGAATCAGCGTGCTTGTGGTCCTCATTGAAATAAGCAATAAAGTCAAACTATACTTGTACTGCTTAAAAATCTAAATTTATGTATTACCCATCTTACTTGACCATTTGGAAAATCGCTTTAATTTTTATACTATAACTGATTTATTTTCAAACATCTGTATGCAATAATTTTTCTGGCCCGCGAATTGTAAATCAGCTTAAAAACAATTGATATGGTCACTTTAAAAAACAATGGGATCCGTTTCATTTTCCTGTCTCTTATTATCTTCATGGCGTCAAAAAGCATGTATGCCACAAATCCAGATGACACCACTTATTATTACTTTTCTGATGGTGCTGTATCCATGTATGAAACGCCTTGGGTAGATGGAAATAAAACATATCAGATCTTCAATTGGCAAGGTAAAAAGATCTATGCCATTGAGAACGTACTTCAATCATATTCTGTAATTACCAGCTTTACTTTTCATGAAAATGGAGCGGTAAACACAGCCCACACGAGCACCAATCCAGGCGCGAGTTTGTACGGGTATGCGTCCGTCATCAGATTTGATCGCAGCAATATTCCAATACACCGCGTTGATACGCAGGAACCCGCGCGGTCACTTGATGAAAGTATGGGAGAAACATATCTCTGGCAAATTGAAAAAGGGCAGTGGATAAAACAGGAAGTAATAAGGTGCCAGCCAGTACACCGACCGGAATAAAAGATGAATATAATCTGTAACGAAGCCGCGAGGACCATGACCAGTTGTTTCCTGTGACTTGCATTCACCGCGCGAAGATGAATCGAACGCATCTGATTTGAGCCTCGCAATACACTCAGGAGTCCGAGCCAGCCCGCGAGGAATCCTTTCGATCAAAAGATCAAAGGCCAGTCCCAAGTCCAGTTTCCTGGAGCAAGTCTTTAGATCAGGTCGACGGTATGGCCGAAGGCATGGCCGAAGTTAAGCGCGCGCGCTTTCGATCAAAGGAAGTGCGTGTGTATGAAAACCAAGGAGTTCCGGTGGGGCGCAATGACTGCCCGCCCGCATCAGGCTTGTTTACAATAAAAATAGCAACGCTGATCTAAGATCAAGTCCTAAGAACAAGCCAAAGGCAATACAATGGGCTTTACGGACAGACCCCATATAGTCAGCACGCGCGGCACAAAGCGAAATCTATATATGGCGTAGGAGATTGAGTGAAAAAATGCGTAATGTTGTTCCATTCTGAGCAATCATTGATCTATATCATAAGGTGTCTATGACGACCTATCCAAGCAAATTGTCTTCTAATCAGTCATTCAATGGCCCATTTCTCTATGAAACTTCAGAAACAAATTTTTGACCTGGTCGATGCCGGGGTGATCACACCGGAAACTGCCAAAGCCATCGAAGGCTATTACCGCGCGAAGGAAGGTTCTTCAAATCGCTTGCTGATCATATTTGGGATCCTGGGGGCTATTCTGGTGGGGCTCGGTATCATATTGATCATAGCGCACAATTGGGATGAATTTTCGATCGGACTTAAAACAGGTATAGGACTTTTGCCGCTGCTCATCGGGCAGGCGGTCTGTGGATACGCGCTTTTTTTCCGCAGCGACCAAACCGCTTTGCGGGAAAGCTCCGCCACATTTACATTTTTCGCAATAGGCGCCACGCTTTCCATTATGAGCCAGGTTTACAACATTCAGGGAGAGCTGAGTTCTTACCTTTTCACCTGGATGCTCCTCGCGCTTCCGTTAATTTATGTCATGCGGTCTTCGATGACTTCCCTGCTTTACCTCGCGGGCATTACTTACTACGCCATGGAGAAAGGGTACTGGACATATGATTCATCGGCTCCCCATTATTGGCTGTTCATTTTAGGGATTCTCCCCCATTATTTCATGTTGATCAAAAAGCGTCCCAGAAGCAATTTCACCGCCTATCACCATTGGCTTCTGCCTATTTCTCTTATTATTTCCCTGGGTACATTTGCCGATAAGGATCCCAACTGGCTTTTTGTGGCTTATATGAGCCTCTTTGGGATTTTTTACGGACTCGGAAATTCAGGAATGATTGCTG
>JBBSDD010000085.1:0-8706 GCA_038249755.1 Flavobacteriales bacterium
AACCGGGTCTGGTCTTCGCCAAAATAATAAATCAATGCCTGGTTGGGCTTACGGGCTGGCCCGGCTGGTTCTGGTGTTTCGCTGATTGGCTGCCCCTGCATCCCGCTTCCGCAAATAAACACAGCGAAGGAGATGGCCATTTTCCATTTTTTCATTGACCTGTTTTTTCTAAAATATTTTTAATTCAAATTGAAGACGGGTGCCATGGCCAGCCTATTTCGGGCCAACTGATATGTCCTCTCAAATTAGGAGGTTCAGAACTTGCAATAAAACCACTTTTGCGGAAAGGCATTGTCAAATGCACGCAGTGTTTGAATCGTCCGGTTATGTTTTTGATGTCATACTTTCAAAACTCTCGGAGCCTTGCGGGCAGAAAGCACATGTCCCGACACGGCTCTCAAACCTTCCAAACCTTTGATATGCACATGACCTCCATTGCTTTCATATTCGTGTTTGAAGTGCATCAGCTGCTCCATAAAGGTGTGGTCGACGAGTCGAGCAAGCGTAAAATCCAGCGTCACCAATTTGCCGGAAGGCAAAGCCTCGATCTCCTTTTTGAAGCCAAGATAATTGGTAAATATCGCTGCACTTCGCGCCCGAAATACGATGGTACCCCCGGAGCTGTCCACATCAAAGTCAGATTTAAAAAGTTTTCGCAAGGGAACCCCGCTAAACAAATGGATGAGAATTTCAAGCGTGATACCAGCCGCAATACCCAATAATAAATCCTCCGCCAGAGTCACCACAATGGTGATGAGAAACACGGCGAGTTGTTCCATTCCGATTTTATACGTTTCCCGAAATTGCTTGGGCGAGGCCAAGCGAAATCCGGTATAAATAAGCATCGCAGCCAAAGCGGAAAGCGGAATCTGGTGAATCAAATCCGGAAAAAAAGCCACAAAAAGCAAGAGAAATCCACCGTGAAAAAAATTGCTCCACCGCGTTTTAGCACCATTGCCCACATTGGCCGAACTACGCACCACTTCGGCAATCATGGGCAGACCACCAACGAAGCCCGCGAGTGTATTGCCAGCGCCCACAGCGAGCATATCGCGGTTGGCGTCCGATTTGCGTTTGTAAGGATCCAGACCATCCACCGCTTTCACGGTAAGCAGTGACTCGAGGCTACCTACCAGCGCAAACATCACCACGTACTTCAAGGATGTCAAACTGAACAGCTGACCGAAATCCGGAAAGGTGATGCCATCCAGGAAATTTCCCGGAAGGGTAACCAGAAATTTTGGTCCAACAAAATACTGGTGATCCAGAAAAAGGTACGTATGCTGGTGTTCCATGTCAAAATATCTGCCCAGTGGCAAGGCGATGAGCAAAACGAGCATGGGAGCCGGGATTTTTTTTACCCATTTATTCTTCACAAGCGGAAGTCCAAAAAGGATTAAAAGGCTCAACCCGCCGATCAGTGCGATCTCCGGATTGAGTCGGCCCAGCATAGCGGGAACTTCAGCGAGAAGCGCCAATGGATTGCTTTCTGCAGGAGTAACACCTAGCATCACAGGCACCTGCTTGGCAATGATAATAATGCCGATGGCTGCCAGCATGCCATGTACCGCCGCAGTTGGAAAGAAGTCGACAAACCGACCCAGCCTGAGCAATCCGAATATGATCTGAATAAGGCCCGCCACCACCACAATGGCCAGTACATAGCGGTATCCCGCAAAAGCATCGCCCTGACCAAGTTCGGTGACGGCAGCAATGGAAATGGCAATCAGACCCGCAGCCGGACCTTTGATAGAAAGCCGCGAACCCATGAGCGGACTCACAATGAGTCCGCCAATGATGGCCGTGAGGATGCCACCGATGGGTGGAAACCCACTGGCCATGGCGATACCCAAACAGAGCGGAAGGGCGATGAGAAATACGAGAAATCCGGAAGTGAGATCAGATTTCCAGTTTTGGCGGAGACCGCGAAGGCCATCCAAAGGTAATTGCTGCTTTTCGTTGTTATTTTTCATTTGATGATCGTTTTTTAGATGGGATTTGGGTCAGGCCGTGAGGTCTGATTTGTGTTGGTAATTGCGTGCGACAGATCCAAGAAAAACCCTTGCGTAAATGCGTATCACGGCGATGCCATTTACGATAAAGGTCACTGCCACAAAAAAGGCGAGCAGAAACTGATCGCTGTGAATATGCGTGAGAATGATGTCTTCGCCAAAAAATGTCGTGGTGATGGGAAAACCCGCCAGGCCGAGACAAGAAAGCAGAAAGAGCATTCCCAGGAGCCGGTACCGCTCCACCAGGCCGTGGTACTGGTGCAGACCGATGCCGTGATGTTCGAAAGCCTTTACCTTGTGCAAACAGAAATATCCAAGTGCCCCGGAAACGACGATGCCACTGAGGTAGACCACCGTTTCCTTGCTGTCAAAATGATCATTTAAGGTAATGGCCAGGTCGACAAAAAAATGGGCCATGACGATGAGCAACCATGCAAACCGGGAACTCAGCCGCTCGTTGTATGCTTTGGCGACGAACAGCAAGGCGATGAGGGCCACGCCTGTGGCGAGGTAGTTTTTGAAAGCCAGCGACACTTCCGGATCGATATAGGCGAAATAAAACCCGAGCAAATAAACCGGCACGAAAAAATAAATCAGATTGCGCAGCGACAAAAACCTGATCACACTTCTCAGGCTTTTCAATGGGCGAAAAAACAGCGTGAATACCACCTTGTCGAGATGCCACTCCCGCAGCGACCGCAGGTAAGCCCATCTTTTCAATCGCGCCAAACGCCCCGTTTGTTTTTCTACAGAACGCGGCACATGGTGGTATACCTGCTCCCGAATCATGTAGGTAACCACCGAAGGCGAAATGAGCAATTGATAGGTGCGTAAAAACGCATTTCCTGCAAAGTGAATCAGGGCCAGCAATTCCAGACCGGCGGCGATTTCGATAAAAATGATGCCAATCTGTGCGGCCGAACTATAAGCCACCTGACTTTTCACCGTTGTTTGCACCCGCGCAATGATGGAGGTTACCACTGCCGTGAAAAATCCCAATCCCGCTATCAGCCAGCGAATGATGGTCTGATGTTCCCAAAAAGGAAAGGTCCGCATCAACAAAAAAGCTCCGATGTGCACGGAAAGAGAACCATAAAATATGGCACTCGATGGGGTGGGCCCCTCCATGGCCCTTGGCAGCCAGGCAGAAAAAGGGAGTTGTGCTGATTTGGCGGCAGCTGCAATCAGAATCATCACAGAGATGAAAATCCCTACAGCGCTGTGTGATACGAGCTGATCGTGAATCAAATCCGCATTGTTGAGCTTCAAAAAAGTGATATTCTCGTGCCACAGGTGGTGGCTCATCCACATGGCCAGGAGAATGCCCACATCGCCAATGCGATAGATGGTGAAAACCCTCACTGCATTTTTTACCGGAAGGTAACGGCCGCGGTAAAAGGCGATGAGCAAAAAGGACGAAATACCCAATATTTCCCACCCGATAAACAGGGTTTCGAAATTGCCCGATAGCACCGTGATATTGTACCCGAGGTAAAAAAACAGCACGGTATTGAAAAATCGCTTAAAGCCAGACTCCCTGTGCATGTAATACCGGCTGTACACCGTGATCAGAAAGGTGAGCGTGGCTCCTGTGAACATATACACGGCCGAAACGCGGTCGAAGTAGAAGTCGATGAAAAAATTGTAGTCGCCATCGCGGTAAATACTGATGTCTTGCATGTGAAAAGACTGGAAATCAGACAGTACCCAAAACACGATAAACGACAGCAACAACAGCAAATTCACACATACCGTGACAAAGGCAACACCCGAAATGAGGCGTTCCTTGATTCGCGGAATGGCAAGGCTCAGCACAAATCCCGCGAGGGGGATGAGCACAAAGAGGTTGAGTATTTTTTCCATCTCCTTATGCTGTAGCAAAAACAGGTAAATTCTCCGATTGACTTTCAAGCACTGGAGCCAGAGACGCGCACACCTCCAGCTTTCCGCGAAGGGGATGATAGAGCGCAAATCCGCCTTTGTAATACCGGTATACCTTTCCGGAAAATACATCTTTCACAGCGAGTTGCACCCAGCCACGTTCAAACCACGGACCCACAGCTTTGTTGCGATTCAGAATTTCCAACACAGCGGTGGGATGGTGTTCGATCACAAACAACATGCGCACCGGATCGTGCACCTCAATCATCTGGCTGGGCAAACCCGGACGCAGGTCGCCATCCACCCCGTTTGATACGGCAAAAAGACCCACCACATTGTGAGGCAATTTGGTGCCGGCTCCGAGTTTTTCCTGATCGACGCGAGAGAAATAATACTCCAGATTGATACCTCCGCATACCGGTGCGGCTGCCAGAAGGATGCCTTCCAGAAATTTCCCGTCGGGATCCTGGCGGTAGTCGTAGGAATTCATAAATGCCCGGCGGTCGAGAAATATATTTCGCGTAAGCGAAGCCCGCCCGATGATGCACAGGGAATTGGTGGCATGGTTTAACTCCGGCCTCGGTTCGAAAAGCGATACCGATCTTTTTTCCACTGCTTTGTGAAGTTTTTTAAGCGGTTGGGAGGTATTGATCGAGTCAAAACGGCGGGATCTCTCACGGGCATTGAGCAACAGTGCTTTTTTGAATACGTCTTGATGCTCGTCGTGTAAGGCCAGATGATCTTTGCCCAATACTTTTTCTTCGTCGTAATATTCTATTTCGTCGCGGGTGGTATCGTGCATAGCTCCAAGAAATACCGTCACTTTCGGAATGTCAATACCCTGATCAGCGAGGAGGGCACGCACTTCGGGATCGTTGGCCATTTCTGAGAAGGCGCGGGCATTCACTGCTCCCGGTCTGCCGCAGCAGGCCCCACAATCGTAACCGGCGTAGTGTGTATTGTTAACCGAACTCGCACCGTGACCCACCACATACACCAAAGGCGCAAAGTCGGCGGTGAGACCGATGCTTTTCAAAGTATTTCCCACGCGGGTGGCCATTTCAGCGGGTGTAAAGCCCACCTGAAGACCATCCACCACCCTGCCATCGGCTTTTACCGTGATGCACGCATGTTTGTCCATGTGCCGGAAAGAATAGGCTGTGGCAGGACTCAGCGATGGTTTGAAAATATTCCAAAACAGCTTAAAAGCAGCCCAGAAACCGATGGTTTGGCTGATGAGCCAACCTTGCAAAGGCAGATTCGCACGGCGGGTGTAATTTACATCCGACTTGTGCTCTGATTTCCTTCCGGTCTCTTCTACAAGGTACTTCGGATTTACCGGTGCTGGACAAGCTTTTGTGTACGATTTGGCATTTTCAGGGCGGAAATAAAACTCTACTCCGAAAAAGCCCGGTGTGCCGTAAGTAGCCGCATGGGGATCGGTGAGTTCTACATACCGGCGCAAGCTGTAAGAACGGTCGTCGATGCAAAAAAGCGCCTGAAAACTCGGATGATTCGTCGGCTCTGTATGATAAGCCTGTCCAATGCCGGTGAGAATATCATCGTAATAAGACCACTCAAATGCCTCCTGCCACACGGCCAGAATATCCATTAATTCGGATGACACCACCGGATCAAAAAGCGGTTTTGGTTCACTTTTTACCATATGGCCGAGAGGTGCCCAGGTTTCACCAAATTTGGTGTCAAGGGTGTCGATTTCCATCAAAAGTTCAAGCATGATGAAATCTTGGAGATGGATGGCCTTCTGGTCCAGCAATGTGGTGGGATTGAGTTCGATGGTTGCCACCATACCCGACCAACCGGGATGGGCAAACTGCTGATCGAACAAATAGGTGTCGTACAAAGACTGCCTTTCCACCAGAATATCGAGCAGGCCCGTAAGGGAAATGTCCGGATCTTTGAGCAAGGCCCTGGCCCGTGACGAATGAAAAAGCCCACTCTCCTCTCCATCGTCGAGCAGACGCAGCGCTTCGAGCATACCGTCAGCCTGGGTGGGAAAAGGCCAGATGGCAATGCCTTGATCGAGGTAAGCAGAGATGAGCCGAAACAAAAAAGGATGTATCACCTTGTCCATATGAACGTGGTATTTTTCCTTCCAAAGCGCCCTCAAATGGCCGATGCGCGGCGCAATGGCTTCAGGGAAATTCTTTTCCAGCATGGCTGTTTTGAAAGAGCCGTGAAGCGTACGTCCGAGGGTTTTTACCGAATTACCGGCGGTTTTCATCTGTTCCTGAATGGCCCTGTCGAGCACATCTTCGCGGATTTTTCCTGTATGGTACATCTCCCGAAACTCGTCGAGCGAGAGATAGGTCTTGTATCCAAATATGGAAGAGGCAGAGCGTAAACCTATGTGAAAAGGCAAGTCCTGAAAAGCGTGAAGGGTGTTGTGATGAACAAAATCTTTGAGTGCTGCCTGTGCCGGCAAATGGTGCTGGAGCGCATGCAGACAAGCGTGTTCATCAAATGAAATGAGATTTGATTTCACTTGAAATGAGATTTATAATAGATTAAATGGGAGAATAAATCTGGTGAAACATCCATCAACGCCCGTGATTGACGGCGCGCCTGATTGTCTTGCAGAATCACATAACCAAAAAATTATTTCAAATCAGAAAGCTTTTCCAGCAATGAAAAAGCATAAAGAGCGGCAGCGGAGATGCGCTGGAGGCCAATCCCGGATCGCGGGGCAGCGGTTTATTGGCCCGAAGGGCGATTAAATGATGATTTCTGGAATGCTGAACAACAGGGAAATCGTGATTGCCCGATAATGATTCCGATTTTCGGTCATTTTCCTCAGTTTCCGCAGGTAGTTCCTGCAAATAAAAGGGTGCGGCATGGGGATGGAACGGAGAACAACAATCGAGCTTGTCATCATTTGCAACTTGGCTTCCTTCGGGAAAATGCGCTAAGTTTTGAAACTGTGCTCCCGGAATCCCAAATACTGAAACAGTCAAATGCCAAAATATGGCAAGACTGAAAAGGCATTTGAATTTTGACATAAAAACCGGAATTATAGATCAAATGTAGATGAAACAAATCACAAAAACAGCAATTTTATTAAAATTTTAATTAACGCCCGAAAGCATCTGACGCAAAAAAAGTAACAATAAACTATAAATGAAATTTGGTATTTCATCATAAATTCAAGAGATTGGTCGTCTCAATCAATCAATCATGAAAACAACCACTACCTTAATCATCGCATTTTTCTTTTCGCTCCTTTCTTTTGGACAACTAACGCAGGAAACCTATGTGCAAGATGGAATATTGCGAAATTATATACTCTACCGACCTGCCGACTTGCCTCCAGGCGCACCACTCGTTCTGGTGCTTCACGGTTATACCGGCACAGCACTCGGCTCATTGACCACGTATGGCATGAACGATGTCGCCGATGCCAACGAATTTGCGGTGTGTTACCCACAGGGCACCACCGATGCTTCAGGAACCAATTTTTGGAACATTGATTTTCCCGGTGAGGACGTGGATGATGTTGGGTTTCTAAGCAACCTTGCGATAGACCTTGGCATTACTTATGATTTTGACGCTTCCTGCACGTACGTTTGTGGCATGTCAAACGGTGGAATGATGAGCTATTACCTGGGTTGCGAAAGACCTGATGTTTTCAGCTCATTTGCATCGGTTACGGGCACCATTACTTCCAACTTTCTTCAGAGTTGCCTTCCGAATATCACCGTGCCTTTCATGCAGATACACGGCACGGCCGATATAGTCGTTCCTTACAATGGTGGAAATTCGGCTGGTGAAACTTTTGGAGAATTTCTGCCCGTTGAATTAATCATGCGAACATGGGCTCAGGCCAACAATTGTCAAAACTTTAGTACTTTCAATGTACCCAATGGACCGGCTTTTGATTTTTCCACTGTTCGGGTAGGTCAACTCACCAATTGCGATGGCGGACTTCAAGCTAGATTTTACAAAATTCAGGGTGGTGGACACACATGGCCCGGTTCTCCTCCCGTCCCTTTTTTCGACTTTTTGCAACCCACCAATCAGGACATCGACGCCAGCCAGGAAATTTGGAATTTCTTCAGTTCTGTATGCTCACCCTCTGGATTTGGCCTTCCGGCAAATGTCGTTTCAGCACCCGAATTCACCCTCTACCCCAATCCAGCACAAGGGGAAATAAACATAAACCTCTCCGGAGTGGAAACAGCCCAAGTCCGCATTTATTCTGTTGACGGTCGTTTGGTAGAAAGTTTACCAATCCGGGAAGGCCAAAACAGGATGTCTTTGGGCCACCTCTCACGCGGCATTTACATTGCAAGGATTGATGGCATGGAGCCACTGAAATTTATTTTGGAATAAAACGAAATATCAGGAATCTTCCCGTGAATGTTGACCAATAGGGTATTATCAGGTGCCTTTTGAATGCCTAAGAACACGGTACCCTTTGATAAAAGAATAAACTTTTGGAGTGGGATAATGTCATTTGGAAAAGTGAAAACTGATCTTATTAAACAAAGTCAATTGCAACTTTTTATGATCATTTTTTTGTAGAAAGGATATTCAGGAAATCACTGCTTCCGTAAACGGGTATTTGGGAGAAATAAAAATCAGACTGATCTTCTGTTATGATGCATTCACATCCAGATTTTACCGCCGAATAGTATTCCAATCCATCTTCAAAATCTTCCACTTTTGAGTTGTTCAGGGATTTTCGGGTGATTTCGTCATCAATTGTTGTCACCGAAATATAATCCGCAATTTTCTGAATCTTTCCCAGCGCAGATTTTCTCCCCGATTTCTTTTCAGCAAAATAAAAAGCAAT
>JBBSDD010000086.1:0-8681 GCA_038249755.1 Flavobacteriales bacterium
GTTCCGGACACTTGATCTACTGCAAATATGGCAATTGAATTTTCGCCATCCCACCGGTTTGTTGTGTAGAGCAAGCGGCCGTCTGGCGACAAATGGATATCGGCACTGCCGTAAGATTCCTGGGTTTTTTCATATGACTTCACGCGTTCAATGGCTGAGAGTTGGCCATTTTTTACGGCGTAAACTGAAATCATTCCACTCAATTCCTCCACGCAGTATGCCATTGATCCATCAGTTGAAAACACAATATGACGCGGGCCGCTTCCGGGTTCGGAAATAACCTGGAGGTTTTCATCGACTTCAAGTGGTTGGTCGCGATCGGAATCAAAATGCAACACGTGGATTTTATCAGATCCGAGATCGGGGCAAAAGAGGTGATTGCCATCGTTTGAAAAAACAGCGGAGTGCACATGGGATTTCGTCTGTCGATCTTTGTTGATGCTGCTTCCTGAAAATTGAATTGTTTGAATCGGCGAGCCAATTTTTCCATCTTCATGGATGGGAGATACCGATACCGAACCACTGCCGTAATGCGCGCTGGCCAGATATTTTCCGCCAGGATGTATCGCTACATATACAGGCCCTGAACCGCCAGAAAGAGCCCTGTTTAAGATTTCTATGAAACCGGTTTTGGCATCTACTCGCATGGCCGTAATCACTGCCTTTTCCGGATCGTCCATTTCCGAACAGGCGTATAAAAAGTGACGGTCTTTCGAGAAAACCATGTAGGACGGTTTTTCAAATCCGGCGTAAGATTCTACGGGTGAAAGTTGGCCTGTATCGCTATCGAATTGATAGACAAAAAGGGCTTTCTCAGATTTATCTTTTACGTAGGTGGAAATGTAGAGAAAGTCATTGTCATGTTGGGCTTGCAGTGCAGAAGAGGTCATAAACAGAAAAACCAGGGGTTTGAATATTTTTTTCATCAGCTGAAGATGAGTTTGTTTGGAAATCGTGGTTTACAAGTTTGAAGGTACTATTTGCGCAAACTATTTTATACTTCTGGGGATTATATTCAGCTGCCATTGCGCCATTTGCACATCCAAAAACGAGTGCCCTAGGTTCCATATCGCGTTGGGGAATAGCGGTCGTTTACATTTCCCCACCCCAAATCAATTCATTCGAATCCTCGTTTATAGCCAGGCTTTTTTTCCGGAAGGGAAGCAAAAACGAAACATGGGAGCCATTACATATTTTTCTCAAAGTAAGGAAAAGACAATGACAACGAAATAGTCTCGAAGCGAGAATTGACATTAGAAACCGCTCTATTCCATTTTGAAATGCCAGAGAAATGCAGGAAAAAGCCCTAGTATTTTTCCAGAGAAGGATCAATTTCATCTGCGTAAGCCAGAATGCCGCCTACCAGATTGTAAAGATTGTCGAATCCATGAGCCTGCTCCAATGCTCTGATGGCCGAAGCGCTGCGTTTTCCGCTGCGGCAGTGAACGATCACTTTTTTATCGCGGGCTACCTGGGTGTGGTTTTCCATAATGTCGGCCAGTGGAATCAATTCACCCCCGAGATTGGCGATGTCAAATTCGTAAGGTTCACGCACATCGATCAATTGAAAGTCGGTTTTTGAATCAAACATTTCTTTCAAAGTGGATACAGATATTTCTTTCATGGGTATTGGAATGGTTTCGGTTAATCGGTAATTGGTTAGCGGTGTTTGTTCTTTCGTTTTTTCTTTTTTGTCGCCTTCCTTTCGAGTTTTTCGATTTCAGACCTCATTTTTGCCGTATGGCTAAAATCCCAATTCATGGTCTGGGTTCTCCTGTCGAAAGCGGCGCGGCCAATAGGCTTTTTGAGCAGGAGGGCAGCAGCATCAAAGGAAACGGTTTCTTCCATACCGATATCAGTGGGGAAGAGATAACCCTGTTCTTTTTCGATATCAATTACATCTCGTGTGTCAAGCTCAATAAATTTCGTGTAGTGACCCTCTGATTCAAAGAAAATCTGGTATTTATTGTCAAAAGCGAGCTCCAACATATAATAAGCTGTGTCATTCGACTCCAATCGCTGCGCCTCACCGTAGAGGTCGCGCATGGTGATGGCCACATGTGGCACATGAACTTCCTGCGTATCATTGGTGAGCGTGAAAGTATATCCAAAAACATAGATATCAACAGAATCACTTGCGGGTGGAGTAAGTATAATCAGACCAGCTGAGCTAAACTCACCTTCAGTTTGCGCCAAAGCCGCGAGAGATCCGGCCAAAATGAAGTAAATCATCATCATGGCAGCCATAACACATCGCCGGCCACAATTGGCAGGGAAAAAAATACGCATGAAGGAATTTGAGTTAAAAAACATCATTTTAAACCTATTCGTTTTTTGAAATTCCCTGATTGGGCTTGTAAAACCTGCGGATTTTCAATAAATCAAAATGTCCACACGGTTCGCGAATGAACGAATAATAATAAAATTGTCAAAGTATGCTGTTCACAGTTTTATCATTTTTCGATAAATGGAAAGGTAATATGACTCAAAACACGAAATCAGAAAGTCTGGATTTTCACTTTTTCAGATTCATTCTTCATCGCTTTAGATTTAGGTTGTGATGAATGCCCCGTTGCGTATGGTGCGTAGCGGGGTTTTCATTTGTAAACGAAAGGTTTTTGTTTTGGTTCCGGGTCTTGGGGGGATTTCTTGAATTTCTATCTGATTAAGAGATTCTTCGCTTCGTTACCAATGACAATGGCCATCTTCTTTTGTTTCTGAAACATAAAATATAGGGTAAACTTACGGCACGACTCATAAGATACCTGACCAGGTCTCGGATTGTGCCGCACTCCGTGCGGTCGTCCTGAGCGGATAGCCGTAACCCCAAGCTTCGCATGGGGTAAAGCATGGTTGAGCACTCCGTGCTCTGCGAACACCATCGAAGGATGTGAAGGGAGTTGCTGTTACGGGACTTGTGGTATTCTGGCGCGGAGCGCCAAACCATGCTTAACCCTATACGCTTGCGTATGGGGTTATACTACGCAATAGGTGTACAGCCTGGAAGGCTGAACAGCAAGTGGATTGTGCAGGGTGGTCGCGCTTCAATACCAATGACTTGATTATTATCACTTAGGGTATTGAGCTGGTAATCCATATGTCATTCCCTTTCTGTAAATGCCAAATTTTAAATACTCGGAACAGCGCAAAGCGTCCTCACAGCTTGCCATGCAGCAGGCGTGGACCGGCCTGTGCGAATGCCTGCGTGAAGGGAGTAATTCAAACGACGAAGGAGCCCTCACGACCGGCCCGTGCGCAAGCCTGCGTGAAGGGAGTAATAATAAAAACTACGAGCCTTGTCATTCCGAGGCACGAGGAATCTGTCTATCCAATGAAGAGATTCTTCGCTTTACTCTGAACGGTGCAAAGCGCCCCCACAGCTTGCCACGCAGCAGGCGTGAACCACGCGGCGCGAATGCCTTTGCGAAGGGAGTAATGACAAAACTCCGGAATCTGTCTATTGAATGTAAAGATTCTTCGTTCTGAACACGCCATTTCATGTGCTTCCTGTCACCACATCTGCCTGAGAACAATATGGTATTCAAGCATAGCGTTTTATTGTAAAAAATCTCCTATGAAAAAAGTAATGTTCATTTCCCTTTTGATTTCTTTGATATGTTTCGGATCATTTGCCAATCCCAATACGCCTTTTGTGGTGTTGATTGATGCCGGGCATGGCGGAGATGATGCCGGTAACATTTCGGCTGATGGAATTTCAGAAAAGGAAATCACCCTGAAATTGATGAATTTTATTTCGGAAGAAATAACGAAGACGGAAAACATTGAAATCCGGTTCACCCGAGATTGCGACAAGCACGTCGATCTAAAGTCACGGAGTGAATTATCCGGATTGGCCGATTTGATGATCAGCCTTCACACGAGCGTGACCGAAAGGCCTGCCGTTCAGGGTTTCGAAATTCACATTCCATCTGAAGGGCCGCATGCGGCATATGCTGCTGCTTTTGCTGACGCCTTAAAAACGAAAACTGCGCAAATGGAGATACCTCTGAGAAGTACCACAAATGCCAATTTTTACATGCTCAAACACACTCATTGTCCGACCGTCATGCTTTCGGTGGGAATGATGAGCAATCCCGATGACTTAAAGTTGATGAACGATCCTGCCTACCTCCGCCAATTGGCCGTGCACATTGCAGCCACAGTGAGGGAATTCGCTATCAAATAGAGTACTAATGAGGATTTAAATTGATATGTGTTTTGTTGCTCAATGTAAAAAAAATGCCCTGCAATTTGAATTGCAGGGCATTCGATCATTGCGTTATCACGCGGACTTGCGCACCGGTATTGTTTGCAATTGAAGCAGTTTTGCCCATTTTTCTGTGAGTTGCACTTCGCCATCAAGCGAGAGATCGTCTGATGCATCGAAAATTTCGAGTTTTACTTCAGCTTGTTTGGGGTCGTGAAAGGTAAATGCCAGGTGAATGGAGTCTATCACTTTTTCCATGCCGCCATTGGCTGATTTTTTCTGACGATTTACTTCAGAAGTTTCGCATTTTTTGACTTGGGTGAGGTCCACCAGAATCATTTTGGGATGTTTTTCATTCGTTTTGGAATAGAGCAGTTTGTGATTTGATTGATCCAAACCAATTACTCTGTTGTTCCATTGTTCATGAATTGTCACATTCATGCCGTGTTTGGCGGCTTCGGCGCGAAAATTTGCTAAAATCTCTTTGTTTGAAGCACTGCCTTTTTTAACTGCATAGAATACAGGGAGCACGAAGAGGGCGAGTAAAATAAGACCGATGATGGTCGTTGAAATATCCATTTTTTTTAAAATTTTATTGATTATGAAAATGAGGGAAATGATGGAGAGGACAGGCCCTCTCACCGATTTTCGGACAATATTATGTCCTGGAAAGCCTCAAAAATCAATAAAAATAATGGAAAGGGAAAGCGATAAAAACAGGCGATAAACCTGGAATAAGCGTGCTGGAATCAACGAGATATCTTGTAATCCACGAATTTTCAACAATTTGCCGACAAATCTGACCATCCGGCAACCAATCCTGCAAATATTCCTTCAAAGAAGGCTGGGGAATGGTTTGACTAAAGTTGATTGAAAATGGAGGTGTTGGCGTGAAGTCGAAAAAGGCAATGGTCACCGCAGAAAGTGTCGCTGCACTTCCTGTGTATGCGGCCGTGTTCGAAGTGTGTTCATTCTCACCTGTCTTCACTCCGGATGTGTTCAGAGAAAGCGAAAGAAGGATTACGGCAAAGAAAACCTGAAGAAGAGATTTCACGCGGCAAAAGTAAATGATCCCTAATTCGTTTAAATCAGAAATGAAGGATTTCTTCCAATGAATCTTTACGTGGATGACAGAATTTCTTAAGGACTTATATGTCATTCAAACAGTACTTTAAACCGGAATTTTTGATAGGAGCTCTCCAACACGACCACTGCGAATTGTTTAGCTATGATGGTTTGGAGCCCAATGATATTTCCTTCTGAGACAAATCCTTTTTCCAATAATTTCCCTGAGATGTCGTATACAAAAAATGGAACGCCTTGAAATTCAGCCCCGTCGAGTTGAAATTTCCCGGAAGGGGGAGCCAAAGTGGGATATAACCGAACTGGAAGCTTGGTTGTATTTTCCTGTCCTACCGGAATCTGCTGGCAGGAGGAAAAATCAATGTTCTGATGATATGCCAAATAATCGATTAATACCGTGGCGAGCGAATCAGCAAAGGTTTTTCTGTTGGCTGGTGTGTCGCGCACGTTGGTGAAATTGCATTCCATCTGCAATCCGTTGACGGGATTGCCAATTTGGTAGGAAGTGTGATTGACAGTATTGTAACCTCCGCTAAAATAATTTGAATTTGTACCTGGAAACGGAATTTGCTGGCTTGGCACGGATGGGTAACCGGCTTCACCCATGCGGGTGCCAAAAGCCTCGGGGCCTCTGAGCAATTCCGAATGACTTAGGATGTTAACGTTCGTTGATACCAGATTCTGGATTGAGCTGTAACCCACAAAGACAGGAGAGTTCAATACTTCATCCGTTTCTTCCAACTCATCATCGTATAAAAGATATCCAAGTTCCAACCTTTGGGCAGCATTTCCATGACCATGGAGATCGATGTAGAAAACCTGATTGTTGTAAATGCCTCTGGCTGTTTCCTGTGCCGTTTCTATGAATGCGTGGAATGTTTCCCATGCTTCCGCGGCCTCTGGATTTCCGCATGCTCCCGCCTGCAGATTGCGGTTTGCATCGAGTTTGGTTCGGGCGAGATGACAATAGATGATGTGCGGCTGACAACCAGTCAAAGCGATCAGGCTCAGGTTGATTTCTTCAGCCAGTTCGATGGTGAACGCATCCGTGGCATACACGGCGTCGTTGCACGTGCGGTTGGGAATGGAAGGAGGTGACAGGCTGCCACCATGTGGCACGGAAATGACGATGGGCAGATTTCCGGTTTGATAACTGATATAGCCATTGGCTCCTTCAATGGTTTGACCGCACAAAGATTGAATTGCAATAAAAAAAAGGAGGGATAAGCTGCCTGAAATATTTGGTAAAATCATTTCCAAAGATACATTTTGATCGAAACCTTTGGGTTGGGCCCTTCCGAAAAAATAAAATTACCTACCCCGGATATCCAGTTTCTTCAGCATGCCCTCCGAATACTCGTCTGCATAAACACCATAAGCATCTATCAAAACGCCTTTGGCATTTTTGGTTTTTGAATCAATGGCGTACACCACACTCGTATCACTTGGATTGCTGGCTCCTTCAAAGCGGTGAAATTCCACAATTTCGAAATCTTCCGGGTGAAGTCGCAAGGATTTGTCCTGTATACATTCAAGATTATCACCTTTTTGATTAAAATCGAGGTTGAATCCGCGCTTTTTCAGGTCATCTGTGGCTTCGGATAAGGTATCGTAACTATTTACCTGCATGTTCAGTTTGCTTTTGGATGAAGGTAACCGCTTTATATGAATTGGCCGTTTTCTAACCTGATTTTTTGTGGACTTTAACTTTTGGTTTGTCAGAATTGGTCCCCGATATCACACCCTCTCCGGCTCACAGCCACAGCAACACTGTCGTTGAAACTGCGCTTCTGGACCGGATCTAAATCTGACATGACCAATGTCATCCGATTGCGAATGGTATCTGCCAGGGCATAACCTTCCGCCGAAACAACCGCCTGTCTTTTGTAAAGTTTTCTCAATTGTCCAGCCGTTTCCGATGAAAAGCAAACGTTATAGGGAAAAATATCGAACTGGCGAATTGAAAATAACAGATTAAATCCCTGTATTCTCATAATGTTTATAACGTTCTTTGTGATTGAAATGAAAGCAAGAGTAGGGCGAAAACCGGGAAGTGAATGAAACGTACGCTTAAAATGATGTTGATTGGATTTTTAGTATTTGCCACTTTATTAATTATCGGGATTGTATATTTCTTGCAGCGACCAGAATTCGGAAAATTACCTTCCGGCCCATCTTTGGCAAGGATAGAAAAATCGCAAAATTTTAAGGAAACTGCTTTTGATAATCTGAATTATACGCCTGGTCTGACTGAGGGTGTGTCTTACCTGTCTGTTATGTGGGAGTTTTTGATTTCCAAACGGGAAAGAATGAAACCAACCCAGGCGCTACCATCCCGCAAAACCAATCTTCTTGAGCTTGGCCCGGATGAAGAGGTGCTTGTCTGGTTTGGACATTCGTCGTATTTCATGCAAATGGATGGAAATACATTTTTGGTAGATCCGGTCTTTTCGGGCAGTGCATCTCCGCTTCCTGGCGGCACGCAGGCCTTTATCGGCAGCGACATCTATGGGCCGGAAGATTTACCAATGATCGATTACCTGTTTATCACCCACGACCATTGGGATCATCTCGATTATAGGACCATATTGGCAATCAAGCCAAAAGTCAAAAGAATATTCTGCGGTTTGGGTACGGAGTCACACCTTGAATATTGGGGTTACAATCCCGAAATTATTGTGTCCATGGACTGGGATGACCAATGGTCTGACGCCGAGGTTCAAATTCATTCCACACCGGCCAGACATTTTTCCGGAAGGGGATTGAAGCGCAACAAAACCCTCTGGACTTCTTTTGTATTGCAAACTTCTGGAAAAAAGATTTTCATCGGTGGAGACAGCGGTTATGACACCCATTTCGCCACAATTGGAGAGATGCATGGTCCGTTTGATTTGGCTATTTTGGAGAATGGACAGTATGATGAAAACTGGAAATACATTCACATGATGCCGGAGGAGGTTTTGATTGCTGCAAAAGAATTGAAAGCCAAAGCCCTGTTTCCCGTCCACTCTTCGAAATTTGCGCTCGGAAATCATCCTTGGGATGAACCGCTCAAGCGCATAAGTGCTTCAAATGAACAGAATGAACAAAGGCTGATTACGCCAATGATTGGTGAAAAGGTGATGATTAATGACACGTTACAGGTTTTTGAAAAGTGGTGGGTTGGCATCGATTGATCCGGCATTCAGAGAAAACAGCTCAAATGCGTACTTTCGCGGTTCAAAATCCTACCATGAAAAGTTTCTTATTCGTCGGCCTCAGCGCTATTTTAAGTATGAATGCAATGGCTCAGCGAGAAATGGGTGCGACCCACATCGTGCGCACCGATATCCTCAATGACCTTTTCGGAAATCAGGGCCGCGAAGTGAGTGATACGCTTCAACCGGTTTTA
>JBBSDD010000087.1:0-8585 GCA_038249755.1 Flavobacteriales bacterium
CCTTCCGTGTAGATGAAAATCGCAGGAACGCCTGCCTCCGAAAACCAGTAATGGTCGCTGTTTGCAGCCTTACCCCGCAATTTGATTTTTGGAAGTAATTCACTTTTGGTATTGATGGCCGCCATTTTTTCCATCAGTTCGGGATAGAGTCGACCATTCACCACCGTGATGCCATTGGCCGCCGAGCCCATCAGGTCGAGATTGATCAAAAGTTTGATGTTTCCAAGTGGAAAAAGTGGATTGTCAACGAAAAATTTTGAGCCCTTTAACCCGGCCTCTTCTCCTGCAAAAGCGATAAACCAAGTGTCAAATTTTGGTTTCGAGCCATCGTAATGCCGCGCCAGATCAAGCATCACCGCTACCCCACTGCCATTATCGCTCGCCCCGGCAAACAGCGCTTCACCCATCCTTCCGAGGTGATCATAATGTGCAGTGATTACCACACAACTGTCAGATCTTCTGCCTTCGATTTTACCGACCACATTCACCGCTTCAAAATCAATTTCCCGGGGCTGAAGATCCATTTCGATTTCTTTTGCCTTTTCGGGAAAAGCGGCACCCAAAACCTCGAATACCGCGTTGGGATAATTCATCTCGCCCACCGACCACGTGAGTTTGTCGGGCTGAAGCAACACCATGGGACCAACTGGCAAAACGGCCAATTTCAGGTTGTGGAGCGCAGTGACCTCATCGGGTGTATCAATACCTTTCAGGTTGATCACCGGCAATTTTCCTTTGGTTTTCGGGACTTTACGCCCCGGTTGGAAGTGGGTGGAATCGAATCTGATGATGGGATATCGCCCGGACGAGGCACCGGATCGGGGATCGGCAATGTAGTCGTGTCCTTCATTGAGTTTTTTTCCGTCCACAATCAAAGTGGAGGGCGTTTCGAATGTGTTGACACGAAAAGAAAAAGATTGAAAAAAATCATCTCCCGCCGGTAGGACATCAAAGTCAGAAAATCGCCTGGCGATGTATTCAGCTGCTTTTCGGGAACCGTCTTTCACATACCCCCTCCCGTGAAAAGTACTGTCCGACAGCACCTCTGCTTCCGCACGCACGAAATCAGGATCCTGGGCCCAAAGTCCCAAGGCAAACAAAAAGGAAAATGTGAAGAAAATAATTTTCATCAGAGAAACCGCCTTTCAATGAGGTACATAAATTCTTTTACCACCGGACTTTTCATTTCCCAATCATACCTGTTCTTCAAGGTATTTTGAATGTACTCATCCGCCTCGAGATAGGAGCTGGCTTTATTGAGCCGTTCTATTGACATGTCATAGGCTTCTTTGTCGCTCTTAAAAAGCACGGATAAAAACTGAAATTTCTGATTGAGGCCGATGGCACTTTTCAGATTGGAGACCGGTTTTTGGTTGAGCTTTTCGGCCAGACTCGGCCCGTCACCTGCCGTATATTTTTGGTTGATGCTTTGTTCCATGCGTTTGATTTCTTCGATAGAATCAATCAACGAAATTTGATTGGGAGATACCTCCGTGTTCGAAAACCGGAATGCCGGACGCTCTTCGGAGATTTCTTCTTCAGGCTCTTCCTCCTTTTGCAGAGATATTTCCACTTCTTCCATTTCCAGAATTTCTGCTGCCGGCTCTTCCACTTTGGGAAGATCTGAAACCGGATCAAGGAAGGGTTTCGGATCCGGAATGACTTCAATCGCAGGAGGATCCTGCTCAGAATGTTCTTCTTCTGCCAGGTTTTCCAATTCGTGCACCTGTTCTTCGAAAGCTTTGTACTGTAAAATAATAAGCCTTTCGTGAAGCTGACGCGAGAGCTCTGTCATAGACATAATTTCTTCTGCATTCAGCGCCCCCGATTCGAGTCTGGTCGCCAGCTGTTGCAATTCATTGGTGATCACTTGTATCGTCATGTATTTCTTGTCTTGCAAAAGACCAAATGAAGATGGCCTTTCAAACATATATTTTCGGTGAAGATTTGGTTAATTTAGCCTTTCGGCAAACAACCACAAAGCTAAACCATAATGGTAAACTATGGATGTTTGCGCTTACTTGAATCAGGTTGATGTTTCTAGAAAATACCCAAAAATTCGGAAAACGCGGAGAGGGATGGATCGAGGTGATCTGTGGTTCCATGTTCTCCGGCAAAACAGAAGAACTTTTGCGACGGCTCAACCGCGCGAAATTTGCCAAACAAAAAATTGAAATTTTTAAACCCGGAATCGATGTGCGTTACCACGACACAGAAGTGGTAAGTCACGATAAAAAAAGCATCGGGAGCACACCCGTGCCTTCCTCCGAACACATTTTGCTTTACACAGCTTCCGATACCGATGTGGTGGCCATTGATGAGGCGCAGTTTTTTGATGACAATCTTCCAAATGTCTGCAATGAACTGGCCAATCAGGGGATGCGCGTGATCGTAGCCGGTCTTGATATGGACTTTCAGGGGCGGCCATTTGGACCCATGCCTCACCTGATGGCTGTCGCCGAATATGTCACCAAGGTTCACGCCATCTGCGTGCGTACCGGAAAACTCGCCCAGTATTCTCACCGCATCAGCGGAGGAGGAGAAACGATTGAGCTCGGGGAAAGCGACCGGTATGAGCCGCTCAGCCGGGAGGCCTATCTTACCGCGCAGGCCGAAGAGGCTGCTAAAATCAAAGGAGGAAAATAAGTGCTGATCGAAGGATATGAATTGGACGCTTTCGCGAAAATGCTGGGAGGCCGCATCATACAAAGATCGGCTCCTGACACCATTCGCTACCTCATCACTGACAGTCGGCACTTTCAGACACGCAAAGGGGCTGTTTTCATGGCCATTACCGGTCAGCACCACAATGGACACAAATACCTGAAAGATGCACATCAAAAAGGTATCCGCAATTTTGTGGTGTCCCAATCAGAATTCCTGGGTGATTTACCAGACTCCAATGTGATTGAAGTTTCGGATGCGCTTGCTGCCCTGCAGAGGCTGGCCACCGCGCACCGCAACCAGTTTGACTATCCCGTCATAGCTGTGACCGGTAGCAATGGAAAAACCATTGTGAAAGAATGGCTGGCCCAACTGCTCGGCGATCAATTCAACGTCATGCGCAGTCCGAAGAGTTACAATTCTCAGATTGGCGTGCCGCTATCAGTTTGGCGAATGCAGGCTGCGCACACCCTGGGCATTTTGGAAGCGGGTATTTCCCTTCCGGGAGAAATGGAAAAACTCGAAAAAATAATCCATCCGACTATTGGAATTTTTACGAACATCGGTCCGCCCCACCAGGAAAACTTCACGGATTTTCACCAGAAAACCATTGAAAAGCTCCGTCTTTTTCCAAACGCAAAAATTCTTATTTACTGCAAAGACCACAAAATCGTGCACGGTGAAGCGTCGCGCTTATTTGGCGAAAGCCAGACAAAACTGCTCACCTGGTCGAGAACCGGACCTGCTGATCTGGTGATATCGCGTGAAGTGTCGTCGATTGATTCAACCCTGCTCGGCGGTGAATTTCAAGGCGTTTATCGCGAAATAGAAATTCCGTTTACCGATGTCGCATCCATCGAAAACGCTTGTCATTGCTGGCTCACACTGCTCCATCTTGGCCTCAGCGATCAGGAAATCGCGGTTCGCATGAAAGGCCTCACAGCCGTGGCCATGCGACTCGAACAACTCGCTGGCATCAATGGATGTGTGATTGTAAATGATGTGTACAATTCCGATTTTGCTTCTCTTGAAATAGCCCTGGACCATTTGCAAAAACACCGAAAAAATAAAAAATCGGTTTTCATTCTCAGTGACATTTTGCAATCGGGAGAACGTCCTGAAGAATTGTATGGACGTGTTGCAGATTTGATTCGGTATGCCGGTATTGATCGTTTTATCGGAGTTGGGGCCGATCTCAGCGCGCACGCCGGCCTTTTTGAAAAAACACCATCAGCCTTTTTTCCTACCACAGAAGCTTTTTTGGCTGCTTTCCGCAAAGATCATTTCAGGGAGGAGAACATCCTAATCAAAGGAGCCCGACCTTTTGCCTTTGAGCGCATCAGCGAGCGGCTGGAAGAAAAGACACATGAAACCATTCTCCAGATTGACCTCACCAGGATGAAGGCCAACCTCAACTACGTGCGATCGCAACTGGATGAAAATACGCGCCTGATGGTGATGGTGAAAGCCTTTGCCTATGGCAGTGGAAGTTACGAAATCGCACGTTTTCTGGAATTGAATCGGGCGGACTACCTCGCGGTGGCGTATGCCGATGAAGGTGTTGAACTGCGGCAATCGGGCATTGAGCTTCCGATTCTCGTTTTAAATCCGGAGATATCCAGCTATGATGCCATGATCCGTTACCGGCTTGAGCCCCAGATTTTCAGCTTCCGAACCCTTGACAAGTTTTTGGAAGCCGTGAATAAAAGTGCATTTGATGGAGAATACCCTGTCCATCTGAAACTCAATACCGGGATGAACAGGTTGGGATTTAATGCGGACGAAATCACCCTTTTGGCGCAAAGGCTGAACGCCATCGACCGGCTGCATGTGGTCAGCGTATTCAGTCATTTGGCTTCAAGCGAAAATCCCGACTTCGATGGACCGACAGCCCGACAGATTGCCCTTTTCAGGAAACTGACTACTATATTGAAGGACGCGTTGCCTTCTCCTTTTTTGTGTCACATTCTCAATTCCAATGGTATTCTACTGCATCCCAAAGCCCAGTTTGAAATGGTGCGTTTGGGCATCGCACTCCATGGGCTTTCCAGTGATGCGAATTCCCAAAAAAAGCTCCAGCCTGTAAGCAGAATGACTTCTACCATATCACAGCTTCGCGAAGTGAAAGCTGGCGAAAGTGTGGGATACAGTCCCAAAAAGGTGTTTTCTCAAACTGCACAGATTGCGATTTTGCCGGTAGGTTATGCCGATGGTCTCCCAAGACTGCTGGGAAATGGCGTTGGGAAAGTCTGGATTGCTGGTAAAAAAGCCCCTTTCGCCGGAAATATTTGCATGGATATGTGCATGGTTGATGTGACCGGCATCAACTGCAGTGAGGGAGATGAAGTGGAAATTTTTGGTGACAACCTGTCTATTATGGAACTCGCGACTGACTTACAAACAATTCCTTACGAGATTCTGACCAATATTTCGCAACGGGTAAAGAGGGTATTTCACCAGGAGTAGGAATCCAAATAACGGCAAATCTTACCCCATTATCGCCCTGCATTTCAGAACCAAGTTCGTGTTTCCGGCTTTAAATTGACGTATTTTGCGCTCCTCATTTCAAATTAAAATATGTCAAAAATTTACGCGCTTTTCATTTCGCTCTTTCTCGCCATTCCTGCCCTGCTCCAAGCCCAGATGGCCCACGTTCCAAACGAGATTTTGGTTCAATTCAAAGCGGGTACAAATCCTGAAATTGTAATAAAACGGCACATTGAGCTCAACAATCGGGAGACTTCATTGAGCCTCGGAGCTATTTTGTCACAGCCGATGAATATCTACCGACTTTATTTTGACGGAAGTGGCGTTCAGGAAGACATGTTGCTAAAAGCGCTTCGAAACGACAGAGATATCTCGCTCGCCCAGTTTAACCACTACGTGGAAAAACGGGAGACTTTCCCAAACGACCCACAAACCGGCTCTCAGTGGCATCACAAGAATACAGGTCAACTGAATGGTACAGTCGGCTCCGATATAAAATCTGAACTCGCCTGGGATATCACCACAGGTGGCGTCACCGCTCTCGGAGATACCATCGTGGTATGTGTGATAGAGGGTGGAAACCTGAACCACCCGGACCTGATTGAAAACGCTTGGGTAAACCACGGCGAAGTACCCGACAATGGCATTGATGATGATGAAAATGGCTATGTCGACGACTATTTGGGCTGGGATGTGAATTCAGAGAGCGATGGCGGAAATGTACTGATAGGTGGCCACGGCACGGCTGTAATGGGTATGATAGGTGCCAAAGGTGATAACAATTTGGGCGTCGTGGGAGCCAACTGGAATGTAAAAATCATGTCAGTAGCCGGAGAAAATTTGGGCGATGAAGCTTCTGTGATAGCAGCTTACGCCTATCCGCTTGTACAGCGAAAGCTCTACAATGAAACGGAAGGTGAGATAGGTGCTTTTGTTGTTGCAACCAATGCTTCATGGGGAATTGACAACGGAAATCCGAATGACGTTCCACTCTGGTCAGCCTATTACGATACCTTGGGAACTTACGGCATATTGAATTGTGGTGCTACTGCGAACAACGACGTAGATATAGACGTGGTGGGAGATATCCCAACTGCCGCAGAAAGCGATTATATGATCAGCGTGACGGCGACCAATGTCAATGACGTTCGCACCTTTTCGGGTTTTGGCGCCACGACAATTGATCTCGGAGCACCTGGTGAGAATGTTTTTACCACTTCCGGCAGCTCCGGATATGGTGGCACTTCCGGCACTTCTTTCGCATCGCCGCTCACAGCTGGTGTTATCGCATTGCTTTATTCAGTGCCTTGTGAAAGTTTTGCTGAGCTGGTAAAAACCAATCCCCAACTGGGTGCGGATTATGTGCGATACAGTCTATTCGAAGGAGTGGATATCGTTCCAAATTTGGTTGGCCAAACCGTAACTGGCGGTCGGTTGAATGCTTTCAACAGCCTCAGTCTGATGGAAAGTCAATGCGGAGAAGATATATGTTTGCCTCCATTTTCCTTTGATTACACTGTTTCAGAGGATACGATTTACAATTTCACCTGGACTTTGGCCCAGCTCGATTCGGTGAATATTCGCTACCGCGAAATCGGAGCTGAAGAGTGGACAATTATCGAAAATATAACTGATGAAAATTTTGAAATAGATTCCCTGGAGAGATGTAAAAATTACGAGTTTCAAATAGCATCGCGCTGTTCAAATGTGGATGGTGACTTCGCCTATGGTATATCCCGACTTGTGGAAACCGCTGGATGTTGCCTGGCTCCTGAAGAAATATTCGCAACAGATTTCACGGTGCAAAACGTTATAATTGGCTGGGAAATCGGCTTCGGTATTGATTCTTATGACCTTTATTACCGTGTGGAAGGAGATGCCGATTGGATTCTTTACGGTGCTTTTGATATGGGTCTGGCTCTGCTTGACTCTCTGGAGGGCTGTACATATTATGAAGTGCTCGTAGTACCCGCGTGCAGCGACGATTTTGAAGATGGAGAAATGACCCTGATCAGAACCAAAGACTGTGCCCTGTGCATCGACGCTGAATATTGCGAAAGTTTTGCAGAAAGTAGTTTTTTCGAATACATTGATGAGGTGAGCATTGGAGCGTATACCTCAACCACAGGAAACAATGATGGCTACTTGTTTATTGATGATACGGGGGTTGAACTGGCCATCGGCCAAAGTTATATTACGCTATTGACGCCTGGGTTTGCGTTTGGCGATTACAATGAGTATTTCAGGGTATGGATTGATCTCAATCAAAATGGCTCCTTTACCTCCGATGAGATCGTTCTCTCTTCCGAATCGGGATCCAGTCAGCCACTGGAAGGAGAAATAATGATACCTTCAGAGGCATTGCCTGGACAAACAAGGTTGCGTGTTTCAATGAAGTTTGTGGGAAATTCGAATGCCAGCGTTGCTGCCTGCGAACAATACGAGGAGGGTGAAACAGAAGATTACTGCGTGACGATTGTGGATGCACTTGTTTCGACAAATGATCCAATCATCCCACAGGGAATATCCATATTTCCCAACCCTGGTCCGGGCTTGTTCCAAATCGACAATACTTATTTTCAAAGTCATTTGAGCGGCGGAGCAACCTTGCGTGTGTATGACATTACAGGAAAAGAGATCCTTCAGCAGGGATTGACGTCGGGCCGTAGTCAGCTCGACCTACGTGGATTGAATACGGGTTTGTATCTCTATCAGGTCATTGACAACAATGGTCTGAACATGGATACCGGGAAAATCATATTATCCAAATAAGGTTCGGCTTTACGTTTCTGGATAACTGAACTAATCCGCGCCAGCGGAAGTTGTACCCATTTCCCTCGAGGAAAACAACCCGTAAAAAAATGCGAAAAATGTAACACCCGCCTGTGTTTCAAGGGTATCTTCTGTAAGACACGAGAGAAAAGCGATTAATAGAAAAGCGGAAAAAAGGAATCCTGGTCGGGAAAATATAAATGGATATAAAAAAACGGCGATAAAAAGCAGAAAACCGGCGAAGCCAAATGATACGAAAAAGGTGAGAAACTGGTTGTGTGCTCTGTTTCTGTACTGAGGCTCAAGGTTTGAATGCTCTTCTTCATAAATGTCATAAAACGCCTTTTTTACATCGCCAGTTCCGATTCCCACCACAGGATGGCGCCTGATCAGGCCAATGGCCGCCTGCCAGTAAACCATGCGTTGAAGGAATGAAATGCCGCTGGCATTCCCGCTGATGGCATACTGATGTATCCCAAACATCATGGTATGATAACGCAGGGCGAGACCGGATTTTTCTACATATATCACGCTTGGATAACCCGCCTCAATCCATTCAATGTCAGCCGCGCTCAGTGCCATTACGCCCTGTCGGTCCTTTGTCAGATGTTTGGAGGAAAGGTATCGAATCAATGCCCCAATCACAGGTTCATCAAGCTTCG
>JBBSDD010000088.1:0-8575 GCA_038249755.1 Flavobacteriales bacterium
ATATGGCGACTTACAACAAACCCGCCATGCCGCTTCAGTCCAATCTCATGCTTGTTCTGGTCAGTTTTATTCGGGAATAACTTTTGGAAATGCGGCCAAACTTCGCGATCAGAAAATCCCTTTTCGCGAAAGCGGGGAAACAAGCTGACAATTCGCGTGAATGGATGAACAGATATTCACACCATCGTGTATCTTTGGCCCCCGATGGCATTTTTGTATCCCGGATTTCTTTTCGCCCTTGCGGCCCTCGCGATTCCCGTAATCATTCACCTTTTTAATTTTCGGCGGTTTAAGAAAATCCCGTTTACCAACGTGCGTTTCCTGCGGGAAATCAAGCAACAGACGCAATCGCAAAACAAACTGCGCCACCTGCTGGTGCTGTTGATGCGCCTCCTGGCCCTCACTTTTCTGGTCTTCGCATTTGCACAGCCTTTCATTCCAAGTGGAGATGCGGAAGTGACTTCGGCGCGAAAATCGGTTTCGGTTTTTGTGGACAATTCTTTCAGCATGGAAGGTGAAAGCGAAGCAGGTATGATGCTCGACGTGGCCAAAAACAGGGCGATTGACGTGGCGATGGCCTATGCGCCTGCCGACAGATTTCAATTGCTTTCTCAGGATTTTGAAGGAAAACACCAGCGTTTTGTCGGACGACCGGAATTTATTGAATGGGTGCAGGAACTCGAGATCAGCCCGCAATCGCGGAGCCTGGTTGAAATTACCACGCGCCAGGATGACCAGTTGAAATCTGGCGAGGCAGAACTCACAAAAATGGCTTACATCATTTCCGATTTTCAAAAAAGCCGATACGATCTGGAGAATTTTGTTGGCGATACCGCTGTCAATCTTTCTCTTATCCACCTCGAAAGGAATTCACCAAACAACCTCTATATCGACTCGGTGTGGTTTTCCAGTCCGGTGCGCAAGTTGGGGGAAGCCGAGCAACTGAGCGTGCGCGTGGTCAACCGCGGAGAAAATCGAGTGGAAAATGTACCGATCAAAATCCTGATCAACGGAAGGCAAAAAGCCATTGGCACCTTTGCCGCAGAAGCGGGCACATCGGTTGAGACGCCGCTCTATTTTGTAAATGAAGAATCCGGGCTGCAACGCGCTCAGGTGCAACTCGAGGATTACCCCGTGACTTACGACGATGTGTACTATTTTTCCTATCCCGTTTTCGAGCAGATAGACATCCTGTCCATCCGCTCGGCGAGCGCCACGACGGGCGATTTCCTTCGGTCGGTTTACGCGGGCGATTCCACTTACAGCTACGAGTCGGTACCCGAAAATCGCATTGACTACAGCACGCTGAATCAAAAAGATCTCGTAATTCTTTTTGAAGTGCAGGATATTCCGAGTGGACTTTCCGGCGAGCTGAGCAGTTTTGTAAACAACGGCGGCTCCGTGTGGCTCATTCCTTCTGCGGAAGCAAACCTCAACAGTTACAACTCCTTTTTGGAATCGCTCAATGCCGGTGGCTTGCTCAATGCGGTGGAGGGCGACTACAAAGTGCGCACCCTGAACGCCGAACATCCATTGTATCGCGGCGTTTTTGAAAAACTTCCCGACAATCCTGATCTTCCGAGCACGTCGCGGTATTTCCGCTACGCCAAGCCGTTGCGTTCGGAAGCCGATGTGCTGATGGGATTTCCCAATGGCGATGGATTTCTCACCGGATACAGACCCGGTCAGGGGCAATTTTATGCGCTTTCGGTGCCGCTCAGCGGCGACAACAACAACTTTGTGCGGCACGCGCTCTTCGTCACCACAGCCCTGCGAATGGCCGAACTCAGCCAAACCACCGGCCTGAATGCCATTCCGCTCGGCCCGGATGCGTTGTTTACCATACCACCCGTTACTTCAAGCAGTGAAGCGGTATTCAGACTCATCAGCGAAGACGGGACAGTGGATGTGATACCGCGCCACCAATTGCGCGACGGCAGACTCGATATCACCCCGGGTCCTGAAGTCCGCACTGCCGGCAACTATCTGCTGCTGCTCGGCAACGACACCCTCGCCGCTGCCGGGCTCAACTACACCCGCGAAGAGAGCGATCTTGCTTCTTTCACTTCTGGTGAAATCGAAGATGTAACGGGCCGGAATCCACAGACCGGATTCCGTATTTTTGATGGAAATTCAGCACAGCTGGTGCGCGAAATATCACAACAAAGCAAAGGCAAAGAACTTTGGAGAATCTGCCTGATTCTGGTGCTGGTTTTCCTTTTGCTGGAAAGCCTCCTGCTGCGTTTCTGGAAAAAACAGGGAGTATGAAAATACGGATTGCTCAGGCCACCATCGTAGACAAACGCCACGCCGACAACGGGAAGGTCAAAGACATCTTAATTTCCAACGGCATCATTACCGAAATTGCGGACGAAATCAGCACCAAAGCCGATAAGGTTATTTCGGGCGAAGGTCTTTGCGTGTCGATCGGCTGGATGGATATGCGCGCCAACTTCCGCGACCCGGGCGATGAGCACAAGGAAGATCTCGCCAGCGGAATCCGCGCCGCGGCCCATGGCGGATTTACGGCAGTAGCCCTCTCCCCCGCCACGCATCCGGCTGTGGACAACAAAGCAGCCGTGGAGTACCTGCTCAACCGAAGTCGTGAGGAAGCTGTGGAAATCATTCCCATCGGTGCGCTCTCGAAAGGATTAAAAGGCGAAAGTCTGGCAGAAATGTATGACATGTTTCAGGCTGGCGCCAAAGCATTTGGCGACGACAAACGGAGCATAGCGGAGTCGGGATTGTTGCACAGGGCTTTGCTTTACGCAAAAAATTTCGGAGCGACCATATTTCACTTTCCATTTGATGCTTCGCTGATTCCCCAAGGTCAAATGAACGAGGGAGAAAACTCGACGCGATTGGGCCTTCGCGGCATTCCAGCCATCGCTGAGGAGATGGTGGTAAACCGCGATCTTACCTTGCTGGCATACACCGATGGCAAGTTGCACATCGGTCCGCTCACTTCCGTGAAATCAATCGAACTGGTGCATCAAGCGCGGAAAAACGGCCTTGACGTGACTTGTGAAACCACGGCCGCTCATCTGGCATACAATGATGAAGAACTCCTCGGGTTTGACAGCAATTTTAAATTGTTGCCCCCACTCCGCGCTGAGAGCGATCGCAAGGCATTGATCAAAGCCTTAAAAGCCGGTAAAATTCAGGTGATCAGCAGCGATCACTGTCCGGAAGACGAGGAACACAAAAAGCGGGAATTTGACGATGCCAGTTTTGGCATGGCATCTATTGAATCGTTTTTTCCACTGCTCTACCACCACTGCGCAAAAGCGCTTCCCATCGCAGATCTCGTCGCCACTTTCAGCATTCATCCGCGCGAGATACTCGACATGGAAATTCCGGAAATCACGAAAGGATCACCCGCCAACCTCACACTTTTCAGCACATCTGAAAAAACACACCTGATGCAATCCCTGTTGAAAACCAAAGGCACCAACATCGCGGAACTGGGCCAAAAACTCAACGGCAAGGTGATAGGTATTTATAACCACGGTATGTGGTTGGCAGCCAATGGATGATCCGTCTGAAGGCACAAAGTGGAAACGCTGACGGCATTGCCATGGAAATGAAAAAATGAAAAGCGGAATTGTTTTGGGCGGGATAAATGGGGGATGAGGGTAAGTTTGGGTCGTGATGGGATGAATGGATAAATGAAGGGGTGAATTGGGAAGGTTTTGAGATAAGTAAATTAAAGGTCGGTGAAGCCTGTGGTCTAAGCGCTGTAGAACTGAGTTTGTGGTGGGTGCTGGAAACTGTTCCAGGGAGACGTGAGTCTTGCGATAACCACAACAGCCTCATAACGAACCCTTAAGTGGCAACCCCAATCCGAGATGGTAAATTCTCCCCTGAGACTGAAAGACTCCCTCAAAAACCCGACGCGAGATGTCGAAACAGATTCATAACCCCGGTCGATCGCCGGTTTTTTTATGGGCACTTCCAGTTGTTAAATCGGGGTAAGTTGCAGCCTTACACGGGTGAAGAATGGAGGGACAGGGATTTTGAGTATAGAAAGTTAATGATGCAAGCAATCAACCCCAACTATTTTAGATTACGAGCTTTAAGCTGGCCTTATTAACCTATTAATCTGTCAACTTGTTCTTTTAATTTGGGTAAATCACTGGAAACTATTCCCCAAATAATTACATCATCTACCCTATCATATCCATGAATTACCCAATTTCTTAAATCAACAATGCGTCTTGAGTCTGAAATATCAATATTTTTATCAAGTTTAAGAATTCTATTTGTTGCCTCTCCAATTATCTCTATTTCTCTCTCAATCCCTCTCCGTAAAAGTTTATTGGATTTGTATTCATTGAAGTCTCTTTTATCGCCCAAATAATCAGAAATCGAATTAATCGATACCTGAATATCAAGCAAATATTTTAATATCTCACGCTGCATAAAGTAATTGTTTGGTCTGCTCTATGCTTTCAATTAAATAAGGATTTGACAAAGAATTCTCAGTCAACAGATCAATTTTACGCTTAAATAATTCATCTAATTTATAATGCAGTTCAAAATAATTATCTGTGTATTTTTCAATTGAAATGTCTTTGAATGATATCAAGATATCAATATCGCTATTGTCATT
Source organism: Flavobacteriales bacterium (assembly GCA_038249755.1). GTDB lineage: Bacteria > Bacteroidota > Bacteroidia > Flavobacteriales_D > Cryomorphaceae > JBBQZU01. Next base: position 4,613 of record JBBSDD010000088.1, read on the forward strand.
AAATTTATCAGTACATGCAGACCCAAAAACATACATTGTCTTGACATCATAGTCAAGACATAATTTTTTTAAATCATTTAATTTACTTTTTATAAATTCTTGCATTGATATTTAATTTTATTCAAAGATAAGACATTAATGACAAGCTATCAATGTAACCTCTAGTTTTTCAGGCGTGATTACCATGTCTGTATACCCGCCATTCCCCAACTTCTCCTGCCCAAAAACCGGTATTGTACCCAGATCGAATGGGGGCGTTCAAATATATTTGCATTGCCCGTAGAATCCGCAGGTTGAGAAGATATTATTGTGACCTGTGTTTTATAGACAGGATTACGGAATGGATAGGACCCGTGACACACCCAAATCTTACCTGGCACGGAATGGACATGTGTGGCCATCACCACCAAGGTGAAAGTGAAGCTCGACGGTCTGCCTGTCGGCAATTACTATTACTATCGCGTGAAAGCGATCGGTAGAAACAGTGAAAGCCCGTTCAGCGAAGTGAGTCTTGTGATGACCGCAGCAGCCTAAGCAGGCAGACAGGAATCCCTCAGTGGCAACCTCAACATTGTATGGCAGATCTCCCCTGAGTCTGAAAGACCCCCTCCATAAACCCGACGCGCGCCGGAACAGAAACCGAATCAATTACCCATCATCGCTCCCAGCGAGGTAACGTTGTAATCACCTGGTTTTATAGTCGTCGCTGCATTTAATTTCAGATCCGTCACGACCATATCCACGGTATCATTTGATTTTTTGTCGCGCGAATGCATTTCCAAAAGCAGACCTTCCGGATATCCCGTCAGATTTTCAATTGCATACGAACCTTTTTTTCCCGAAGCACCCTGACCCAATAAACCAAAGAAAGTCAAGGTATTTACTTCGGCATCTTCGGCAGCCCACGCGGTTCCGGAGGCATCTTCGCCATCAAATGCATATTCGTCGCAGCTGTAACCGAGAATATTCCTGGTGTTGCCCGTTTTTTTGAAGGTGGCGGTGGGCTGATCAGCTTCGGAGGTTGTCTGATCTTCCATCATTTTTTGAATGGCTTCTGCATCAAAACCCATGGCCATTCCACTTTTTTCGCCCTTTGAATTTTCGAGGAGGGTCACCATCGTGCTGTTTGGGATATCGTACAAAATCATTGTTTTATCCTTTGCCACTTTCCCATCCGATTCAAGCACTTCCATCGTCATGGCGTTGCCTTCTTTGTCTGCCTGAAGAGCCATCACCGATTTGTTGGTTTTTTTACCATCTTTTTGTGAGGTGGTCATTTCCATCGTCATGCTGTGATCGAAAGTGTAGGAGTCAGCGTATTTGACTTTGCCGCCCATCATGGAGGCCATCTGAGAGATTTTATCACCAACCGACTCCTTGTCTTCGCCCGGATCGGTTTGCGCTTTTAGCGAAAGCGAAATAAAAAAAAGAAATAAAACGGATAAAATTCGAAATTGAAACATCTGGTTGTTGTTTTTTGATTACACTGCAAATTTATCAGGAAATTCGGGATAGAAAAAATTTGGGACGGATTGGTTTAATTTGGGAGTTGGGATTTACGATTTACCAGCCTCCCGCAGGCTTGCGATTTTAGGATTCCTCTTTGCGGAAACAAAACAAGGGAATTGCCATTCACCACCTCAAAATGACCGCTTAACGCCATAAAAATCGGCATTGGTCAAAGACTGATTTTTCAGAAGAGATCAACGCCATACATTTGGTTCAGAAATAAATCAAATACCATGATGACACCGGAAGAGTTCAATCAAAAACGCCAAAGAAAAGGCCTGGTAATAGGCATCGCATTTATATCAATCGGCATACTGTGGATCCTGAGAAAATCGGATTTGGGTCTCCCCGACTGGATCTTCGGTTGGGAAGTCATTCTCATCGCAATCGGTTTTTTTGCCGGTTTAGACAACCGTTTCCGCAATCCAGGTCCATGGATTATGATGGGTATCGGTGGGTTTTTTCTCATCGAAGACATGATCTACATTCCTTTCAACATCCGCGAATACATCTGGCCAGTAGCGGTAATACTTATTGGTCTTCTGATTTTGTTCAGGCCAAAAAAGAGCGGTGGGGGCTTTAATTCTGCACGCCACAGGTTCAAACAATATAGCGATAACCCTGGAAGTGAGACACCTGAAGAGACAATCGACGCGGCCCATATCATCGAAAGCGTCAGCATTTTCAATGGTTTAAAAAAAATCATTCTTTCGAAAAATTTTAAAGGCGGTTCGACAACCACCGTTTTCGGTGGCACCGAAATCAATCTGATTCAGGCCGACTTTCAGAAATCAATTACCATCGACAATGTGGTGGTATTTGGCGGTCTCAAACTCATTGTGCCTCCCCATTGGGAAGTGCGGATGAATATGACCAGTTTGGCAGCTGGCGTAGAAGACAAACGCCACGCAGTAGCCCAGGCATTGCCAGAAGAAAAAATTCTGATTCTCACAGGCACTGTGCTTTTTGGAGGCATCGATGTGGTAAGTTATTAGACCCGACAACCATGAAAAACTTTACGATCCGGGCGATTTTCAAAATATGGATGGAAGAAGATGCCACTGACCATTTTGATGAACAAATCTGGCTGCTGTCCGGAACCAGTGAACGGGATGTTTATGATCAGGCCATGACACATGGCCGGAAAGAAGATGAAATTTTTCACAACATCAACGGTCGGAAAATGCATTGGAAATTTTTGGGTATTGCGGAAATCACGCCCTTAATCCCAGACGAAATTTCCCTCGTTTTCAGCCGAACAATCGAAACAGACAAAAATTCCCTTTTCGAAAAATCTATTTTTCAGCGATCGCAAAAACTTTCTGAAATTTACCAGCACCCGATAAAAATCAGGGAATTTGATCATTAATCCCATATTCCACCGGCACAACATCAGGTATTTCCTGATCGCCATGTTCGCCCTTGCCAACGCGCACTTTTGGGGTGTCACCCAAATTCTCAACTTACCTGTAAGCCCCGCCATGACGGAAACTTCAATCACGTGGCTGTTGGTAGGCGTTTTTGTTTTTATCATCACCAACATTCTTTCATTCTTTCATCCGCAAAACGGGAAGCTCATTCTCGCCATCATTGGACCTGTTCTCCTGTCGTTGATCGTTTACAAAATCAATATGGAGCTCTGCGCATTTTTCGTAAACGATATCAGCTACCTCAAATTCCTGAGCGATTCCAGCCTGTACCGGATTACCGTTTTATTCTTTATTTTTCTTACCACCACCCTGATCAGCATGATGTGGTATCAACTCGGGGAGTACGAGGACGCAAAAAACCGAAAATCTGAAATGGAAAAAATGGCGCGCGAAGCGGAATTGTTCCGTTTGCGCCAGCAATTGCAACCGCACTTTTTATTCAACAGCCTCAACAGTATCAATGCGCTTATCGCAAAAAGACCCGATGAAGCACGGGCTATGTTGCATCAATTGTCAGAATTCCTGAGGGGGACCATCCGACGCGATGACGACAAACTCACGCCGCTTAAAGAAGAAATGGAATTGCTTCGCCGGTATCTCGACATCGAGCAAGTTCGTTTTGGACATCGGCTTCAGGTCAAATTTGACTGCCATCCAGACGCGCTATCGTGGAAAGTGCCCCCACTCATTCTCCAACCGCTGTTGGAAAATGCCATCAAATTTGGAATATATGGCACCACCGGCGATATCGAAATCTGCCTCGATTGCCACATCGCAGAAAACTACCTCACCATCCGTATCACCAATCCATTTGACAGTGATATGCAATCACCTTCTGGCACCGGCTTCGGACTGAAATCGGTGCGGCGCAGGCTCTACTTGCTATACGGGCGCGCCGACCTGCTGGAAACAGAATCGGGAGATGGAATTTTTCATGTTTTACTCAAAATACCACGACCCTATGATCAAAGCGCTGATAATTGACGATGAACCGCTTGCCTGTGATTTGATCACAGAATTTCTG
>JBBSDD010000089.1:0-8574 GCA_038249755.1 Flavobacteriales bacterium
GAAATTCGATTAAGGCGATACTGATCGAAGACACGACAAGATTAGAACAAGAAAAATGCACACTTGAGCACCTAAGATGCCTTCAACTGTGCAGAATTGAGAGAGAATTATTTTCCAGAGCGATAAAAAATGTCCAGATCAATCCAGCGGCCAGAAACCCATTGTATAGGCCCTGATTGGCGGCCAGCACTTTGGTGGGTTTGAACATATCCGGTTTCATGGCTTTGCGAAACGTGCGCTTACCGATTGATTCCCACGCAAACATTTCCATCCAGAGAATGTAGATATGTTCCAAAATTACGAAGGCTATTAATACTTGTGAGAGGGTGCTCATGGGCTGGTTCAGTTTTGATTGGTAAGGACGAATGTAATCTTTCCGTGCATGCGCTCCCTTTCGGGAAATTGTTTTATTCCCGGATAATGGAAGCGCCTTCCGGATTCATTTCCGAAACGAAAGTATCCGATTGGATACGGAAAGTGTTGAGCAGATTTTTCAGCTCTTCGCAGATTTGTAAGGCTGTAGCTTCAGATTGGCAAAGCGCAAAAACAGAAGGGCCGGAACCCGATATTCCAAATCCAATGGCACCCGCATTCAGGGCCGTTTGTTTCAACTCATAAAATCCGGGAATCAACATGGCCCGCACCGGTTCGAAAATCACATCTTCCATACTTCGGCCTATCAATCCAATGTCGCCCGTACAAAACCCGGCCACCAGCCCGGCCACATTTCCCCATTGGGTAACGGCATCGCGCAGGGGCACGCGATCCTTGAGTATGCGGCGGCTTTCACGGGTTGGCACATCCACGTGGGGATGTATCACCGCGACATGAAGCCCCGGAGGAAAAGGCAGTTTTTTGGCGTCAAGTGGATGATGGCTGCGCACCAATACGAGGCCGCCGAGCAGGGCAGGAGCGACGTTATCTGCGTGGGCGTTTCCGCAGCCAATGCGTTCGCCTTCCATGGCCAACGGCAATAAATCCATTCGCGAAAGCGGATTTCCCATCAGATGATTGATGGCCACCAGGGCGGCTACACTGCTCGCCGAGCTCGAACCCATTCCGCTGTTGAGGGGCATTTTTTTGTGGAGCACCACGCAGACGCCCTGATTGCGTCCGATGGTATTCAAATAATATTTCACTACGGCCGAGGCGATATTTTTGTCAGGATCGGTCGGCAAGAGCCCATCATCACCGGTGATGATGTCGATGGTTACTTCGCCACTCTCGTTCAGGGTAAGTTCCACTTGATCACCCGGCGCCTGAAGTGCAAATCCAAGCACATCGTAGCCGCACACCACATTGGCCACGGTGGCAGGTGCAAAAACTTTCACCGTGCTTCCGGAAGGGAGGGGATTGATGATATATGCGGTTTCCTGATGCATGATAATTTACAGTGAGGCCACGCGTACAATATCCGAAAAAACACCCGCAGCTGTGACCTGCGGTCCGGCTCCAGGCCCTTTCACGACAAGCGGATCGTGCAAATACCGCGCAGTGGTGAAGGCAATGATGTTGTCGCTTCCTGTCAATCCGTAAAAAGTATGGTCGGTTTCCACAAACTTCACCGCGATGTTAATTTTACCGTTTTCGAGGGTGCCAATGTAGCGCATCGCTTTGTTTTCAACTTTGGCCTGATTTTTCAAAGATTCGAAATGAGCCGCCGAATTTTCCAGTTCCCTGTAAAAGTCGTCAATACTTTCGGCTTTCAGGCAATTTTCCGGAAGGATGGGAGCGATATTCACATCTTCCATTTCCAATGGCAGCCCCATTTCCCGGGCCAGGATGAGCATTTTGCGCGAAAAATCCAATCCGTTCAGGTCGTCGCGCGGATCGGGTTCGGTAAACCCTTTGTCCTGCGCTTCGCGAACGACATCCGCAAAACTTTGATCGCCTTTGAAATTGTTAAATATGAAGGAAATTGTGCCGGAAAGAATGGCTTCAATTTTCAATACTTCATCCCCGCTGATCAGCAAATCTTTGAGGGTGCGAATAATGGGCAAAGCAGCACCCACGGTTGTTTCGTAATGGTATACCACAGCGCTTTTTCTGGTCGCATTTCTGAAGGCGGTGTACTGGGCGTACGATTCCGAATTTCCAATCTTGTTGCAGGTTATGATGGAGATGTTTTTCGCAAAAATCGCATCGTAGCGGCCTACAAGGGTGCGGGTGCTGGTATTGTCAACGATGGCCATATTGGCCATATTGAGCGATGCAAGATGTTGGATGTAACCATCTGTATCGGCCGTTACACCATTTTGATCCAGATTTTCACGCCAACCGGTGAGGTCGAGACCGCCATTTTCGCTGATCAGCATCTTCCGGCTGTTGGAAATTCCAATGACGCAGATATTCAAATGGTGTTCCGTTTCCAGATAAGTTTTCGCCTGATGGAGTTGATCGAGGAGCTCAGCACCGATTTTACCGGTGCCTGCACAAAAAACATTCACGGTTTTGATCGGAGACAAAAAGAGGGAGTCGTGCACCGCATTGAGTGCTTTGGCGAGGTCTTTTTTGTCGATTACCACAGAAATGTTCAGTTCAGATGAGCCTTGCGCAATCGCCACCACATTGACGCCGCTGCGGCCGAGTGTACTGAATAATTTCCCACTGAGTCCACTGGAGTGGCGCATATTTTCGCCTACCACGGCCAGGATGCTGAGTCCGGAAACAATTTCCGGCGCGAGCATTTTTCCGATCATGATTTCGTATTCGAATGCGGTTTTGAGTGCATTTTCGGCTGCTACACTTTCTTCCGGCGAGATGGCCAGACTGATGCTGTGCTCGCTGCTGGCCTGGGTAATCAACATCACATTGACACCGGCAGTTGCGAGGGCTGAAAACAAGCGACCACTGAAACCTTTCATTCCGATAAGCCCCGAACCCTGCACATTTACAAGACTTATGTCGGAAACGGAGGCGATGCCACGGATGAGGCCACCGCTTTTGCCGGAAGGTTTGCCAATCCTTGTTCCAGCCTGATTGGCATCAAACGTGTTTTTGATTAGAATGGGTATTTGCCGCGCGATTGCGGGTATCATGGTAGGCGGATAAATCACTTTGGCACCGAAATACGAAAGTTCCATGGCCTCTTCATAAGTCAGTTCTTCCAGGGTATAGGCCTTTTTCACCATTCTTGGGTCGGCGGTCATAAACCCGTTTACATCCGTCCAAATTTGCACTTCCGAAGCTTCGAGGGCAGCGCCCAAGATAGCAGCGGTGTAATCTGAACCACCGCGACCGAGCGTGGTGGTGCGGCCTGCCTGATCGGAAGCGATAAAACCGGTAACGACCGGAATGATGCCATCCATCGCCGCATACCAGCGTTTGATATTTTCATAACTTATGGCTTCCTGAATCATGGCATTTCCAAAATGACTATCCGTCACAATCAGTTGGCGCGCGTCTACAAAAGCAGTCCGACCGACTTCCTGTCCGATTATTTCCGTAATCATCTGATTGGAAAGCAATTCGCCAAATGACACGAGCTTGTCTTTTACGCTGGACGACAATTCTGAAAGCGCTTTGACGCCGTATAGAATTTCCTCCAGCTCGTTGACCATCACCTTTGTGGCAATCAAGGCCCTGTTTTGTTTTTCCATGGGAAGCATGGCCCGAATTACCTCCTGATGTTTCTTTTCTATGGCCCGCAGGTCCTCTATAAAATCTTGCTTGTCAAGTGCCTGTTCCCCCATTTGGAGCAACTTGTTGGTGACCCCGCCCATGGCCGAACAAACAACCACCGGTTGATGACCTTCGTCAAATGACTTTTTCACGATTTCAACGAGAATACGTATTGCGTCTATGCTGCCTACGGAGGTGCCACCAAATTTTAGAATGTGCATGCCTGAATGATTTGAGCGATCAAAAAAATAATTTGAAAATAATTCTGAATATCCGCCCTGCAGGCATTCACAAATGTTGCTACAGGCTCATTCAGCGGCAAATGTAATGTTTCCGGGCATGAAACGTCGACTATTGCGCAAATGCAGTGCAATTCGTTCCAGGCTTCCGCTAAAATGATCTGTCACTGTATGATTAATTGAATCAGTTTTAGAAATTAACTGAAACTTGACAACAATCATAAAATTTTATTTACCAGTTTTTTATACTGCTCTATTTCACCCGTTCGTACACGCCAATGGGCGGGGTATTGACTCACCAGCCTTTTTCCGTCTGCTTTCGCAAAACCAAGCGGAAAACCTTCGAAATAGACCACCACGAGTCCCCTGTCTGTGTGATCGGTATAAACGTCCTCTCTTTGAAGAAAAAGAAGCGCATGGGACAAAGTCAATCCGACATGTGGAAAATTTTGGTAATCGGAAATCAATGTGGCTGCGCCCTGTGAGGGCTTGAATTTGCCGCGTATCGCTCTACCGACAGGGAATCCGATACTTCGAACATTGATCATGGCATTGATCAATTGCAGATTTTTTAGTTGGTCTTTCTGAACCGCGTAAACGTCGCCTTGTTCGTTGGCCACTGCCGTTAGCGCTGAATTTTCAGGGAAAAAAGGAATTGCGGAAAATGCGGAAGTATTTTGAGGAAATTTCAGCTTGCGTTCTTTTACCGTAGGTCGCTTTCGCAAAACAGAGATAAAAAACCCTTCACCACGGGTGCGGTGTGGATAAAACCGATACCCTGTCGTGCCGTGGTCCTGCGAAACGCTAATTTCAGGAGGTACGTTCTCCAAAACAATCCATTCTGCATCAGTAGATTCTTTCAGCCATTTCAGGTTTTCTTCGTTTTCCAACTCGTTGAAAGTACACGTGCTGTAAATCAGCGTTCCATTGGGAGCGAGGGCGGGCCAGATGTCTGCCAGAATTTTGCGCTGTCTGATCGCGCAGGTTTCCACTGCAGCGGGACTCCATTCAGCGATGGCTTTGGGATTTTTTCGAAAGAGACCTTCGCCCGAGCAGGGCGCATCCACTGCGATCAAATCGAATAAGCCTGAGAGTTTGCCAATCTCCGAAGCATCTGCCTGGGCGATTGCAAAACCGGGAAGTCCCCACTTGATCAGGTTTTCCTCGAGTATGTGAGCCCGTGAGGGCACCACCTCATTTGCCAGCAGCAGCGAATCCGGATGGAGTTCTGTGCGCAGCAAGGTTGATTTGCCGCCAGGCGCCGCGCACAAATCCAATGCGATCAACGGGTTTTTGTCAAGGCCGAGTTGACGAACAATAAATCCCAAAAACATGGAAGAGGCCTCCTGCACATAATAGCCACCTGCGTGGAATGCCGGATCGGAAGTAAACCGGGGCCGCTCTGCTAAATAATGTCCCTCGGAATACCAGTTCACCGGTTCGGGTTCTTCGGCCAAAGAAGCTTTAAACCGATTCACTCGAATGCTGACTGGCGCCGGGCTCTCCAGGGCCGCAATGAATTGAGCCAATTCCGGTTCATTCAGCGGAAGCATCCTCAAAAAAGCTTCGGGCAAAACCTCCCTCATGAACGCAGTACGGTTTCGATTTTCAACTCTTTCTCCGTCAGGGTGCGGTGTACGGGGCATTTATCGGCGATTTCCATCAGTTTGTTGATTTGGTCGGAATGGAGATCACCTTTTATTTCCAGATATCGTTTGAATACTTCCACTTTTGACCTTTCGCTTTCCGGTTCTGCGCTGTCTTTTGCATGCATTTTACTGTGGCTAAGATGAACGGTGACCTTTTTCAATGGCCACTTTTTTCGGTCGGCATACATCTTCAGCGTCATGGCTGTGCAGGCGCCGAGTGCAGCATTTAAAAGTTGGTATGGCGTGGGGCCGAGGTCTTTTCCCCCAAATATTTCCGGCTCATCTGCCATGAAATGGTGAAGTCCTGCCACCAGTTCGGTAGAATAACCTTCGTCTGAACCGATCTGTGCGGCAACATCTTCATCGGTGGTCAGTTTTTCTTCTGCTACTGCCGGGATAAATTTGCAACTCCAGGCAGCGATGACATCTGCAGTGTAAGCGGCATCGTCCGAATTGGTCAGTAAATGGTCTGCGCGATCAAGGCTGACGAAACTTTTTGGGTGGAAAGCTGCTCTGAAAATGGATTCTGCATTGGCGATACCCACCACGTCATCCTGAGGAGAATGCATTACCAGCAAGGCTTTTCGCATGGTGGGCAGCAGACTTGCGGTGCTGTGTTTTTCGAGGTCGTGGAGAAATTTTGACCCAATTCGGAAGGGTGTGCCACCGAGTTTGATCAGGGTTGAGCCCTTGCGGATTATTTCTTCCTTGTTGTCGCCGATATGCTGTATCACGTGTTCTGCTTCAAAAGGTGCTCCCAGGGTGCAAATGGCTTTGATGCTTTCGATTTTTGCACCTGCATGAATGGCTGCTGTGCCTCCCAGTGAGTGGCCGATGAGCAACACCGGGGCCTCATAATTTTCGGCGAGATAATCGGCTGCGGCGACAAGGTCGTCCAGATTGCTGGAAAACCCGGTATCCATGAAAGCGCCTTCGCTATCGCCCAAACCTGTGAAGTCGAAGCGCAAGACCCCAAAACCACTTCTGGCCAGCTTTCGCGAAATGACGGTGGCTGCTTTGCTGTTTTTGCCACACGTAAAACAATGTGCGAATATGGCGTAATGAGCGGGTGCCTTTCCAACCGGCAATTCAAGCCTGGCGCTGAGTTCAAATCCGTCTTTATTTGGGAATTTTATGCGTTTTGTAACCACTATCTTTTATTGCAAAGGTCGTATTCTCGCGCAAACCAAAGAAGTTTTGCTGAAAAGCATATCACGAAATATAAAACACATTACCTTTCCGTCGTCAAAGGAGACCTATGAGACCTGTCTATCGTGTTTTGCTTGTCATATCAATTATCTTCGTGCTGATTGCTATTGGATTGTGGATCTTTTTGGAAGCCCACAAACCATATCTCAACGGGGAGGTCGAACTGGCTCATGTACAAAAACCAGTAAATATCTGGTACGATAAGTACGGAATCCCCCACATTTATGCCGACAATGCAGAAGATGCCTACCGCGCTTTTGGGTATGTGCATGCGCAGGACCGCTTGTTTCAGATGGAATTGATGCGGCGTGTGGGAGCTGGCCGGTTGGCGGAAATATTTGGATCTGAATTTTCCAAAGTCGATGGATTTTTCAGGACACTGGGCACCAACAGACAGGCAGCCGCCGATGCCGCCAGATTTGAAACCCTGCCCGATGAAGTGAAGTTGGCCACCCGCGCATATCTCGACGGAATCAATCAATACATGGAGGAGGGTATGCTTCCGCTGGAATATAAATTTATCGGCATTGAAGCCGAACCATATGACGTGGAAGACCTTTATTGCATCGCGGGTTATATGGCCTACAGTTTTGCACTCGCGCTTCGCACGGATCCGCTCGTGGAGTTTATGAATAACAATCTCGATCCAAATTACCTGATCGATCTCGATCCTTCCTTTCGTCCGGACACGCTGGAAAGAGAGACTACAGAATCCATAGTACCCAGTCCAATTGCACACATTTCGGCACCGCACCTGCTTGATCAATTGCCTGTCCCGGTATTTCAGGGCAGCAACAGCTGGGCCATTGCGCCACAGCGAACAGCCTCGGGGAAAGCCATGCTCGCCAATGATACCCATATCAAATTTGCAGCGCCGGCCGTGTGGTACGAAGCCCATATTGTCTATCCGGGCTTTGAATTGTATGGCAACTTTCTGGCGGGAGTTCCATTTGCCCTCGTAGGGCACAACCGCGCTCAAGCCTGGGGTATCACGATGTTTGAAGACGATGATTCTGATTTCTTTACGGAAAAATTCACAGAGTCGGACAGCACATCCACGCAGTGGAGAGACAGTCTCACAGCCCCCGTCACCAAATACCGGGAAATTATCAAAGTCAAGAATGCCTCAGATACCACCATTACGGTGTATGAAACTGGAAATGGGGTCATCATCAATGCTTACCTGCCAGTACCTTCCCAGGAACCGGTGTCGATGTTTTGGAATTACACGAACATTGAAACCAATTTGCTTGAAGCATTTTATCAAATGAACCATGCGGGCAGCATGGAGCAGTTCAAACTTGGCGTTTCGCAAATCGGAAGCCCTGGTCTCAACGTTTCGTATGCGGATTCTTCCGGGAATATCGCGCTCTGGTCCGCAAGTAAACTTGTGAAAAGACCAGAAGGAGTAGATGGGAAACTGTATTCGCGCGGTTATGCTTCTGCTGATGCTTTTGACGGATACCTGCCTTTTGCAGTAAATCCGGCGACAGTCAATCCGGATCGTGGATACCTCTACACGGCAAACGAATCACATCCCAATGCCGATAGCACGTTTTATCCCGGTTACTATGTTCCCGATACACGCGCTGAAAGGATTGAGAAGTTTATGTCAGATAAAAAGCTGTTTTATCTCAGATACCACAAAGATCTCATCCTGGACGCAATGTCAATCACAGAAGCCAGAACCGCCCATGAAATAGCAGCTGTTTTAAATAATGTTTCTGTTCCCTTATCGGAAAATGAGGTTGCGGCAGTTTCTATACTTTCAAATTGGGATGGAGATCATCAACTCCAAGATATCGCGCCAACGATATATTACAAGGTTTTGTATCATATTTTGGCAGGAGCCATGA